>NZ_AQPL01000339.1:0-2514 GCF_000395345.1 Cupriavidus sp. WS
GCGGGCCGCCGCAGCCGCGCCTAGGGCTGGCCCAGGGTGCCGCCGGCGCGCCGCAGCGCCGCCCCGACCTCGCCGTAGAACTCCCGCAGCGCCGCCGCGTCCAGGTCCGGCGGCAGCAGCGCCGGCCACAGCAGCGCGACGAGGTCGCGCGCGGTGCGCTCGATGTCAACTTCCCGCTGGCGGGCGATGGCGTCCCACAGGATATGCTCCATCGGCCCGAGGATGGCCGAGCGCAGCAGGCTCAGGGGCAGGTCGGCGCGGATCTCGCCGCTCTCGCGGGCGCGGGCCAGCAGGTCCATCAGCGGCGCGGTGTAGCGGCGCTGCAGCGGCACGAACACCTCGCCCAGCCCCGGCCCCTTGGCGCGGCCTTCGGAGAGCACCAGCGCGCACAGGCCGGTGCCCTGGATCAGGAACAGCCGCAGATGGGTGCGCACGTAGAACTCGAGCTGGGCCTTGGTGCTCTGGCCGCGCGGCAGGCCCGCCTCCACCACGCCGATGATTTCGTCGTACCAGTCTTCGATCACGCGCGCGCAGAGCTCGCGCTTGCCGTGGAAATAGGTGAAGACGGTGGCTTCGGAGATGCCCAGGCGCTGGGCGATCTCGGTGGTGGTGGCGCGCTCGTAGCCGAGCTCGGCGAAGACTTCGCGGCTCACGCGCAGGATGTCGCGGATGCGCTGTTCCGCCTTGGCGCCCGCGGGAAGGCGGCGCCGCGCCGTGATGTCGTCCATCGACCTGTTACCTCGCATGCCGGAAGGCGCTGATTATAGTGCGGCGCGCATGTTGCGACGCAACAAGAAACGGCGCCGCCGGGCCGCCCGCGCGGGCCTTGGCGCGTGTCACGGCATTGTAATTGATCTTTACTCAACTCAAGGTTGCATTTTTTGGGCGCAGCGTGTACTTTTCCTGTCAGCGCGGCCGGCCCAACATGAAAAAAACAGGCCTGGCAACCCAAAAATATGCGCAGCCCGGAACTTGAGCCGTACTCAACTAAGTTGAGCCCGACTCAGGAAACCGGGATCCGGACAAGATAGCGACAGCGCTTTGGAGACGAGTATGACCATGCAGGGTGCGGCTGGCCCATCGACATTGCCCGTGGCGGGCCTGTCCCACGTACGGGGCGAGACCGACACGCCCTTGTCCGAGCTGACGGTGCCGGCGCTGCTGGCCGGGACGGTGGCGCGCTTCCCCGACCGCGAGGCGGTGGTGTTCCGCGAGCAGGGGGTGCGCTGGACCTGGCTGGAGTTCTCGCAGGTGGTCGACGCGATGGCCGGCGGCCTGCGCCTGCTGGGACTGGTGCGCGGCGACCGCATCGGCATCTGGGCGCCGAACCGGGTGGAGTGGCTGGTGACGCAGTTCGCCACCGCGCGCCTGGGGCTGGTGCTGGTCAACATCAACCCGGCGTACCGGCTGTCGGAGCTGGAATATGCGCTCAACAAGGTCGGCTGCAAGGCCATCGTCGCGGCGGAGTCGTTCAAGACCTCGCGCTACCTGGAGATGCTGCAGACGCTGGCGCCGGAACTAGCCACGAGCGAGCCCGGCCACCTGCAGGCCGCGCGCCTGCCGGCGCTGCGCTGGGTGATCCGCATGGGCGCGGAGCGCACGCCGGGCATGCTCAACTACGATGCGCTGCTCGCGCATGGCACGCATGCCATCAAGGGCGAGCTGGACGCCATCAGCGCCTCGCTGGACCGCTACGACCCCATCAACATCCAGTTCACCAGCGGCACCACCGGCGCGCCCAAGGGCGCCACGCTGACGCACCGGAACATCGTCAACAACGCGCGCTTCATCGCGATGGCGATGCGCTTCTCCGAGCAGGACAAGCTGTGCATCCCGGTGCCGTTCTATCACTGCTTCGGCATGGTGCTGGCGGTGCTGGCCTGCGTCTCCACGGGCGCCTGCATGGTATTCCCGGGCGAGGCGTTCGACCCGGTGGCGACGATGGCCGCGGTGAGCGAGGAACGCTGCACCGCGCTGCACGGCGTGCCGACCATGTTCATCGCGCAGCTCGACCACCCCGACTTTGCCAGGTACGATTTCTCCACGCTGCGCACCGGCATCATGGCGGGCTCGCCCTGCCCCATCGAGACCATGAAGCGCGTGATCGCGCAGATGCACATGGCGGAGGTGACGATCGCCTACGGCATGACGGAGACCAGCCCGGTGTCGTTCCAGAGCGCCACCACGGACCCGCTGGAAAAGCGCGTGACCACGGTGGGCCGCGTGCAGCCGCACCTCGAAGTGAAGATCGTGGACGGCGCCGGCGGCATCGTGCCGGTGGGCGAGACGGGCGAGCTGTGCACGCGCGGCTATTCCGTGATGCAGGGCTACTGGGACGACGAGCCGCGCACGCGCGAGGCGATCCGCGACGGCTGGATGCATACCGGCGACCTCGCCACCATCGACGAGGAAGGCTACTGCAACATCGTCGGCCGCGTGAAGGACATGCTGATCCGCGGCGGCGAGAACATCTACCCGCGCGAGATCGAGGAATTCCTGTTCCGCCACCCCAAG
>NZ_AQPL01000340.1:0-436 GCF_000395345.1 Cupriavidus sp. WS
GAACATCTACCCGCGCGAGATCGAGGAATTCCTGTTCCGCCACCCCAAGGTGCAGGCCGTGCAGGTGTTCGGTGTGCCGGACCCGAAGTACGGCGAGGAAGTGTGCGCGTGGATCGTGCTCAAGCCGGGCGAGAGCGCCACGGAAGACGACATCCGCGCGTTCTGCCGCGACCAGATCGCGCACTACAAGATCCCGCGCTATATCCGCTTCGTCGCCGAGATGCCGATGACGATCACCGGCAAGGTGCAGAAGTTCGTGATGCGCGAGCGCATGACGCAGGAACTCGGGCTGGCCGTGGTCAGGACCGCCTGATTCCGTCGCCTGATTCCCAGCCCGCATTACCGCTTTCCCCCATTTCCATTCGACGCAAGGCCGCCCGCTGCCGGCGGCCCCTTCCCACAAGACGACGAGCACCGACATGACAGAACTCCCCGG
>NZ_AQPL01000341.1:0-256 GCF_000395345.1 Cupriavidus sp. WS
CGTCAGCAGCCTCATCGAAGCCACAGACCGCACCACGAAACCCGCACCAGCCATAAGGTCTGAGCGCCCAGCCCCCTGCAAGGGGTCTGCTTTCTTTGGTTACTTTCTTTTCAGACAAAAGAAAGTGACTGGCAGCCCCGCGCAGCGGGGATGTCATATGGCCGTTGGATTCAAGCACCAAAACCGCCCGAGCCTCAAGGCCCACAACAGCCCGGACAAGGATCCCTCACCCCTTCGCCAACAACGGCGCCAAATA
>NZ_AQPL01000342.1:0-4797 GCF_000395345.1 Cupriavidus sp. WS
GCCCGAACAAGGACCCCATCCAAGTCTCAAGCCAGACCCACAGCAGCTAGAACAAAGCCCCCACCCAAGCCCAAACAAGAAAACTAAGAAACCCCCTTCAAAAACACCCCCCTTCGCTAACAATCCAATCCATAGCCAAATCATGCCCCTGCGCGGCCAGCGCAATCCGGCAAGCCTCAAAACCAACCCCAATCGCCACCGGAGTGACCCCGCCGGCTGCCAGCGCCGCCAGTGTGCGGTCATAAAACCCGCCCCCATATCCAAGCCGGAACTTATCGACACTGAAACCGACACATGGAATCAGCAGCGCGTCGGGCACCACGGCCGGCGTGCCGTCGGGAATCGGAATGCCGTAGTGGCCTTTGGTCATCGCGGTGCCGGGTTGCCACAGGTGGAAGTCGAGCGGCGCGCCGGGGCGGCTGACCACCGGCAGGGCCGCCTGGCGGCCGGGGGCGGCGGCCAGCCAGCGCGTCACGGTGGCGCGCGCGTCGAACTCGTGCTGGATCGGCCAGTAGAAACCGAGGCGCCGCGCGGCCAGGCGTTCCAGCAGGGTGGCCAGCGCGGCTTCGATGGCGGCATCGGCGTCGGCGCGCGCGGGCAGGGTGGCGCGCAGCGCCAGCAGCCGGCGCCGCAGGGCGCCACGTGCTTCGCTGGCGGGGGCCTGCGCGGCGGGTTTGCCGGGCGCGCCGGAACGGTTGCGAACCTCGTCGCTGGGCATGGCTGCGTGGGATAATGTTTGCTGTCGACCAAATATCGCACGGTCGGACGCGGGCCCTTCGACAAGAGCGGAGAAGGCGATGCCGTCCGGCCGTCACAACAAGGAAAGCCAAGAATGCCGAAGGGAGTATATCCGCAGCGTGCGGCCAGGGCCGCCCTCGCGGCGATCGCGTGTGCGCTGCTTGCCGCGCCGGCGTTTGCGCAGAAGCGGCCATCGCCGCAGCCGCAGTCACAATCCCCGGCAACCTTCATCCCGGGCAATCCCGACGACGCTTTCGTGGCGCTGCGCGACGCCGCGCGCAAGAACGACGTGGTCCGCACCGATGCCATCTCGGCCACGCTGGTGGACTACCCGATCTCGTCGTACGTGGAATATTTCCGCATCAAGCCGCAGATGTTCGACGCCAGCGGCCTGGCCCGCATCGACGCGCCGGACGACCAGGTGCGCGCGTTCCTGCAGCGCTACAAGGGCGAGGCCATTGCCGACCGCATGCGCAACGACTGGCTGCTGGTGCTGGGCAAGAAGCGCGACTGGGTGAACTTCGACGCCGAGTACCCGCAGTTCGTGCTCAAGGACGACACCCAGGTGGAGTGCTATGCGCTGCTGTCGCGCGCGCTCAAGGGCCAGAACGTGGCGGCCGAGGCACGCGCGGCGCTGGCCGATCCGAAGTATTACGGCGAAGGCTGCGTCGACCTGATCGGCTATCTCGCGCAGAGCCGCCAGATCGAGCCGAGCGACGTGGCCTTCCAGGCACGCCAGGCGCTGGAGCAGAACTTCGTCACGCTGGCCGGGCGCATCGCCGCCACCGCGCCCGAGGCGCGCGGCGACAGCAACACGCTGGCCACCGTGGTCAAGATGGCGCGCAACGATCCGTCGCAGGCCGCCGCCTACCTGAACGCCAGCGCCGCCGGCCTGTCGCGCGACGAGCAGGGCGCGGGCTGGGGCGTGATCGGCCAGTTCGCGGCCAAGAAGCTGGCGCCCGAGGCGGCCGGCTACTACCGCCGCCAGATGGACCTGGGCGGCAACCAGTGGCTGTCCGACGAAAGCCAGGAGTGGCGCGTGCGCGCCGCGCTGCGCCAGGGCGACTGGAAGCAGGTGCGCATGGCGGTCGAGGCCATGCGCCCCGAGCTGCGCGCCAAGGACCCGGCCTGGACCTACTGGTACGGCCGCGCGCTCAAGGCCGACAACCGCGCCGCCGAGGCGCAGCAGCAGTTCCAGGCCATCGCCGGCCAGTTCAACTTCTACGGCCAGCTTGCCAATGAAGAGTTGGGCAACCGCACCGTGCTGCCCGCGCGTACCCAGGTCAGCGACGCCGAGGTCAACGCCATGCGCGCGCGCCCGGGTTTCCTGCGCGCGCAGAAGTTCTACGACCTCAACCTGCGCTTCGAAGGCAACCGCGAGTGGAACTGGGAGCTGCGCGGCATGACCGACCGCCAGTTGCTGGCCGCGGCCGACTACGCGCGCCGCATCGAGCTGCTGGACCGCGCCGTCAACACCGCCGACCGCACCCAGGCCGAGCACGATTTCTCGCTGCGCTTCCTGATGCCCTACCGCGACATCATGCAGCGCGCCACCGACGACGTCGGCCTCGACATGGCGTGGGCCTACGGCCTGGTGCGCCAGGAATCGCGCTTCATCATGAACGCGCGCTCGTCGGCCGGCGCGCACGGCCTGATGCAGGTGATGCCGGCCACCGCCAAGTGGGTCGCGCGCAAGATCGGCATGACGGATTTCTCGCCGTCGATGATGGGCGATCCCAACGTCAACATCATGCTCGGCACCAACTACATGAGCATGGTGTTCACCGACCTGGACAGCTCGTGGACACTGGCCTCGGCCGCCTACAACGCCGGCCCGGGGCGCCCCAAGAGCTGGCGCACCAGCCTGCCGCGCCAGGTCGAGGGCGCGGTCTTCGCCGAGACCATCCCGTTCGCGGAGACCCGCACCTACGTCAAGAACGTGCTGTCGAACGCCACGTACTATGCTGCATTGATGAGCGGCAGGCCGCAGTCGCTCAAGGATCGCCTGGGCACGGTGTCGCCGTCGCAGATCACCACCACCGCCTTGCCCTGAGCCGGCGCGCGGTCTGCCGGCGAGTGCGGCCGCCGGCGCATGCCCCATCCGGGACGCGCGCCGGCCGGGCCTTGCCACGGAGGAATCCATGCAGACCAGCAACGTTCTAGTGATCGGCGCCGCCGGTTTCGTCGGCAGCCACCTGGTGGCCCGCCTGGCGGGCGTGGCCACCGCCTCGGCCACGCCGCTCGAGCCGGGCAGCGTGACCGAGCCGCCCATCGACCCCGAGCGCATCGTCGCCGCCGCGCGCGATGCCGAGCACGCCCAGCACCTGCTGCTGCTGCCGCGCGTGGAAGTCGTCGAGCTCGACGTGCGCAACGAGGCGGCGCTCGACGCCGCGGTCGGCTCGCTGGGCACCGAGGGCATCGTGGTCAACCTCGCCGGCATCCTGCACGGCGAGCGCGCCGAGCCCTACGGCGCCGCCTTCGCCGCGGCGCACGTGGAGCTGCCGCGGCGCCTGGTGGCGGCCTGCCGCGGCACCGGCGTGCGCAGGCTGTTGCACATGAGCGCGCTGGGCGCCGACAGCGCCGGCCCGTCGATGTACCTGCGCAGCAAGGGCGACGGCGAGCGCGTGGTGCGCGAAAGCGGGCTGGACTGGACCATCTTCCGCCCGTCCGTGATCTTCGGGCCCGACGATCACTTCCTCAACCTGTTCGCCCACATGCAGCAGATCGCGCCGGTGGTGCCGCTGGCGTGCGCGCAGGCGCGCTTCCAGCCGGTCTACGTGCAGGACGTGGCGCAGGCCTTCGTCAACGCGATGGCCACGCCGGCCACCGTCGGCTACGCCTACGACCTGGCCGGGCCGCAGGTCTACACGCTCGAGGCGCTGGTGCGCTATGCCGGGCGCGCCAGCGGCCACCCGCGCCCGGTCCTGCACCTGCCCGACGCGCTCGCGCGCCTGCAGGCGGCCGTGCTGGAGCACATGCCGGGCACGCCGGTGATGACGCGCGACAACCTCGACTCCATGCGGCTCGACAACGTCATGGCCGGCTCGCTCGCGCCGGAACTGGGCCTGCGCCAGCCGGTCAGCCTGGAAGCGGTGATGACCGACGTGCTGGCCGGGCGCGGCCACGAGAGCCAGATGCAGACCCTGCGGCGCAGCGTGTATCGCTGAAGCTGCCGGTGCGGATGGTGCGGATGGTGCGGGCCGGCGGGCCGGCGGGCCGGGCGCGGCCCGCCCGTGACGCGCCAGTGATCGGCTTGTGACCCGCTTGTGAGCCGCTTGTGACCCGCGCTCACATCGCTGCGAGCGCAATTCGCTTGGATCGGCTGGGCGCGGCTGGCTACAATGCCTTGTTCCGCCGGTGTGCTTTCCCGGCCGCTCCCTCTCCCAGTTCCAGCAAGGATTCCGCGATGAAGCTCGTCATCGGCAACAAGAACTATTCGTCCTGGTCGCTGCGCCCGTGGCTGCTGATGCGGCAGGCCGGCATCGCCTTCGAGGAGATCAAGGTGCGCCTGTCCACGCCGGACTTCGACGCGGTGGTCGCGCGCCATTCGCCGGCCGGCAAGGTGCCGGTGCTGGTCGACGGCGACCTCGCCGTGTGGGACACGCTGTCGATCGCCGAATACCTGGCCGAGCGCTTTCCCGAGAAGCAGCTGTGGCCGGCCGAGCGCGACGCGCGCGCGCTGGCGCGCTCGGTCTGCGCGGAGATGCATGCGGGCTTCGGCAACCTGCGCAGCCAGATGCCGATGAACGCCACCGCGATGCTGCCCGGCCTCGGCTGGAACGCCGCCGTGCAGCGCGACGTGGACCGCATCGCCGCGATCTGGACCGACCTGCGCGCGCGCTTCGGCGCCGGCGGCCCGTTCCTGTTCGGCGCCTTCACCATCGCCGACGCGTACTTCGCGCCGGTGGTCAGCCGCTTCGCCACCTACGGCACGCACCTGCCCGACGAAGCCAAGCGCTACGCCGACTTCATCCTGGCGCTGCCGGCCATGCAGGCGTGGATCGCCGATGCGCGCGAGGAGCGCGACTTCATCGTGGCGGACGAGCCGTACCGGCTCCC
>NZ_AQPL01000343.1:0-16115 GCF_000395345.1 Cupriavidus sp. WS
GGGGGGGGGGAGCCGTACCGGCTCGCGCCGGACCGCGCCGACGCCATCATCATCAATCACTGAGGGCCGTTCATGCAGGTGTATGCCGTCGGCGGCGCCATTCGCGACGCCCTGCTGGGCAAGCCCAGCCAGGACCGCGACTACGTGGTGGTGGGCGCGACCCCGGCCGAGATGGAAGCCGCCGGCTACAAGCCGGTCGGCAAGGATTTCCCGGTGTTCCTCCATCCACGGACCAGGGAGGAGTACGCGCTGGCCCGCACCGAGCGCAAGACCGCGGCCGGCTACAAGGGCTTCGCGTTCTACTGCGCGCCCGACGTCACGCTCGAGGACGACCTCGTGCGGCGCGACCTCACCATCAACGCGATGGCGCGCGCGGTCGATGCCGGCGGCGAGCTTGCCGGCCCGGTGATCGATCCCTACGGCGGCCGGCGCGACCTCGCCGCGCGCCAGTTCCGCCACGTCTCCGAGGCATTCGCCGAAGACCCGGTGCGCATCCTGCGCGTGGCCCGCTTCGCCGCGCGCTTCCACGACTTCACCGTGGCGCCGGACACGCTCGCGCTGATGCGCGGCATGGTCCAGGCCGGCGAGGTCGACGCGCTGGTGGCCGAGCGCGTCTGGCAGGAAATCGCGCGCGGCCTGATGGAGGCCCGGCCCTCGCGCATGTTCGAGGTGCTGCGCGACTGCGGCGCGCTGGCGCGCCTGCTGCCCGAGCTGGACCGGCTGTGGGGCGTGCCCCAGCGCGCCGACTACCACCCCGAGGTGGATACCGGCGTGCACGTGATGATGGTGGTCGATACCGCCGCCGGCATGGACGCGCCGCTGCCGGTGCGCTTCGCCGCGCTGGTGCACGACCTCGGCAAGGGCACCACGCCGGCCGACGTGCTGCCGCGCCACATCGGCCACGAGCAGCGCAGCGTGGCGCTGCTCGAAGACGTCTGCAAGCGCCTGCGCGTGCCCACCGAATGCCGCGACCTCGCGGTGGTGGTGGCGCGCGAGCACGGCAACATCCACCGCAGCGACGCCTTCGGCGCGGCCGCGCTGACGCGCCTGCTGGAGCGCTGCGACGCGCTGCGCAAGCCCGCGCGCTTCGCCGGCATTCTGCAGGCCTGCGAAGCCGACGCGCGCGGCCGGCTCGGCTTCGAGCAGCGCAGCTATCCGCAGGCGGCGCGGCTGATGGCGGCGCTGGCCGCGGCGGCGGCGGTGGATGCCGGCGCGGTGGCGCGGGAATGCGCCGGCAATGCCAGCCTCATCAAGGACCGCGTGCATGTGGCGCGGGTGGCGGCGGTGGAGGCGGCGCTGGGGGAAAGCGTCGGCATGAATGAGCGGAAATCTGATTAGATTCAGTATCAGAAATCGTATCTGATACGATATTTTCAGCCTAAGTCGAATCGATTCCGGTCGAGTTGATTAGAATTCGTGCTATTTTTAAAGCATGGTTGAAAATCCAAGGAAGCATCCAATCAAGCGCCTGCAGCTTGAGTTGCCCCGCGGCGCCCCTTTTGATCTGCAGGCCCTCCAGCGTCTCGACGTGTCCGCGCAGCTCGCCGCGCACTACGTGTCGAGCGGCTGGCTCCTGCGGCTGGCCCAGGGCGTCTACGCATTTCCCAACGATGCATTCGGCGTCTATGGCGCGCTTGGATTCCTCCGGCAGCGGGTGGCCGGGCTGCACGTCGGCGGCAAGAGCGCGCTGGCGCTGCAAGGCGTGCGGCACAATCTCGGCACGCGCGAAACGCTGACCCTGTGGGGCGATGCGCGCTTCGAGATACCGGACTGGTTCGCGTCGAGATTCCCGGCGCGCTATCGCCATGCGCGCCTGTTCGACTGGGCTGGAGAGAGCCTGGCCGGCAAGACGCTGGCCACGCCGCCGGGCCTGCCGGACGGCCTGCCGGTCTCCGTGCCCGAGCGCGCCATCCTCGAACTGCTCTATGACGTCGGGGTTCACCAGGGACTGGAGGAGGCGCGCAACCTCTTCGAAGGGCTGCGCAGCCCGCGCAAGGAACTCATGGGCCAGTTGCTGGCCTGTTGCACCAGCGTGAAGGCGGTCCGGCTTTTCCTGACCTGGGCCCGAGAGACCGGCGTGGTGGACGTGGATGCGCTGCTGGAACGGTTCCCGGTCCGCACCGGCAGCAACCGGCGCTGGATGAGCCGGCTGGACGACGGCACGCTGCTGAGCCTCAAGCCGCATGGATAAAGCCTACGCGGACACGGTCCGCTTGCTGCTCGACATCGCTCCCGATGTCTTCCGCAACGAGATATTTGCGCTGAAGGGCGGCACGGCGATCAACCTGTTCGTGCAGGACATGCCGCGGCTGTCCGTCGACATCGACGTGGTCTACGTCCCCAGGGACGCGCAGCGCGACGAGGCGATGCAGGAGATCGAGCGCGAACTGGGCGCCATCGCCGACCGCCTGGCGGCGCGTGGCCTCGGCGTGCGCCGCGTGCGAGGCGGAAAGGAAGATGCCGGCGCCAAGCTGCTCGTCGAGGCCGGCAACAGCCAGGTGAAGGTCGAAGTCAACATCGTCCTGCGCGGCACGGTGCTGCCGGTCGAACGGCGTCCGCTCATGGCGAGGACAGCGGACCGTTTCGGCGTCGAATTCGATCTGCCGGTCCTGGCTCCCGACGAACTCTACGCGGGCAAGCTGGTTGCCGCGATGGACCGCCAGCATCCACGCGACCTGTTCGACGTGTGGCAACTGCTCGGGTCGGGCGGCTTCACAGCGCAGATGGTCGAGTGCGTCGTCGTCTATCTCGCGGGCCATCCGCGCCCGCCGCACGAAATCCTGTTCGGCAATGACAAGGACATCGCCCGCGAGTACGAGCGCGCTTTCGCCGGCATGATGGAAATCGATTGCCCGCTGGAGACCCTGCTGGAAACGCGGAAGACGCTCAGACGAGAGCTGCCGCGCCGCTTCAGCGAGGCGCAACGGCGGTTCCTCGCGGGCCTGGTGCGCGCGCAACCCGACTGGTCCCTGCTGCAGCAGGCGCATGTCGCCGAGCTGCCGGCCATACGCTGGAAACTGCTGAACCTCGAGAGATTCCGCCGCGGCAAGCCGGAGGAGGCCGAACGGCAGGCGCGGGCGCTGGAAGCGGGGTTCTTGCAGTGAGGGGAATGACAACCGTCGGGCACCACTAGTGGCTTCGGCGCATCCGTTGGCTTGAGCGGTTTTGCCACATGCCCAAGGTTTGCTCCCCTCTCCCGCTCGCGGGAGACAGGCCGGGGGAGGGCCGGGAGAGGGCCGGCGCTCGCAGAACCGCTACCGCCACCGTCCCCGCCACCGAATCAGATCAGCTTCCCCACCAGCAACGCCACCATCGACAACAGGATCGTCGACGCGAACGGCAGCATGAAGTCGCGCCCGAACAGCCGGAAGCGCACGTCCCCGGGCAGCCGCCCCAGCCCCAGCTTCTGCAGCCACGGCAAGGCCGCCGACAGCACGATGACGGCGAGGAAGATGGTGAAGGTCCAGCGCAGCATGATGGGTGCCTGTGAGGTCGGGGTGCCTGACTATAGCGCCACGGCGTTACAGCGCGTGGCTGCGGTCGGCGCGCGCGAAGCCGGCCAGCGGCAGCGCGTCGTCGAGCCCGCGGGTCAGGGCGATGACCTTGAACAGCTCGCCCATCTCGGCCTCGGACAGCAGCTTCTGCACGGCGTTGGCGGCGGGCAGGAAGCTGTGCGTGTCGTTGGGGTCGAGCGCCATCAGCAGGTCGGTGATGCCGGCGTTCATCAGGAAGCGCGCCTGCGAGGCGAAGCCGGCCACGGTCAGGCCGGTGTCGGCGGCGGCGTGGGCGATGCCGCTGAAGTTGACGTGGGCGGTGATGTCCTGCAGCCCGGGGTAGAGGAACGGGTCCGGGTGCGCGTGATGGCGGTAGTGGCACATCAGCGTGCCGCCGGTGCGCTGCGGGTGGTAATACTCGGCGCCCGGGAAGCCGTAGTCGATGAAGAAGGCGGCGCCGCGCGCGAGCATCGCGCCGACCGCGCGCATGAAGCCTTCGGCCTCGGCGTGGGTCTCGGTGACGATGTCGTGGTCGCCGGGGATCGCGTGCAGCGCCTCGGGCAGGTCGCCGGCGGGCAGCGGGCGGTCGGAGAAGGCGAAGGCGTTGCCGCCCCGCGCCGTCTCGGCGCGATCTCCGGCGCCATCCTCGGCATCCGCCCGGACCACGCCGCGCTCGAGCCAGCGGCCGTGGCTGCGGGCGAACAGGCGTACCGGCATGGCATCGAGCACTTCGTTGCCGACGATGACGCCCTCGAAGCGCTCGGGCAGCGTGTCGAGCCACGCCACGCGCGCGGCCAGGTGCGGGGCGCGCTCGGCCAGCGTGGCCTGCTGGCGCGCGCGCAGCTCGCCGGAGAGCTCGACGATGGCATAGCGCGCGGGCAACTGGCCTTCCTGTTCTAGCGCCAGCAGCAGGTCGGCCGCCAGGCGGCCGGTGCCGGCGCCGAATTCGAGCAGTTGCGCCAGGCCGGGACGCGCCAGCAGCGGCGCGAACTGGCGCGCCAGCGTGCGGGCGAAGAACGGGCTCAGTTCGGGGGCGGTGATGAAGTCGCTGCCGTCGCGCGCGTCGCGGCCGAACTTGGCGGCGCCGCCGCTGTAATAGCCGAGGCCGGGCGCGTACAGCGCCAGCGCCATGTAGCGGTCGAAACCGAGCCAGCCGCCGGCTTCGTCGATGGCCTGGGCGATATGTGCGCCGAGCGTGGCAGAGGCGCTCAGCGCGTCCGCGGGGGGAAGGGGTAGACTAGCGCCTTTGTGCATATCGCGATTGTAGCAATGCCCGACTCCACATCTCCTGACTCCGCCTCGCCCGGCAGCGCCTGCGCCGCCGCTTCCGCGGCCGCCGCGCCGGCGCGCGGCGTCGCGCTCGTGACCGGCGCGGCGCGCCGGCTCGGCCGCGTGATCGCGCTGGAACTGGCCGCGCGCGGCTGGGACGTGGCCGTGCACTGCCACCGCTCGCTGGCCGAGGCCGAGGCGCTGGCCGAGCAGATCCGCGCGCGCGGCCGCCGCGCCGCGGTGCTGCAGGCCGACCTCGCCGACGAGGCCGCCACCGGTAAGCTGATCGCCGCCTGCACCGCGGCGCTGGGCGTGCCGGGCTGCCTGGTCAACAACGCCTCGCTGTTCCAGTACGACGTGGCCACCAGCTTCTCCTACGCCTCGCTCGACACGCACATGCGCACCAACGTGGCGGCGCCGCTGCTGCTGTCGCGCGAGCTGCACCGCGCGCTGCCCGAAGGGCAGACCGGCGTGGTGATCAACCTGCTGGACCAGAAGCTGGACAACCTCAACCCGGATTTCCTGTCCTACACGCTGTCCAAGGCGGCGCTGCAGACCGCCACCGTGCAGCTGGCCCAGGCGCTCGCGCCCAAGCTGCGCGTGGTGGGCGTGGCGCCCGGCATCACGATGGTCTCGGCCGACCAGTCCGGCTCCGGCTTCCGGCGCGCGCACTGCATGACGCCGCTGGGCCACTCGTCCACGCCGGAGGACATCGCGCAGGCGGTGGCCTACCTGGCCGAGGCGCGCGCCGTGACCGGCACCACGCTCTACGTCGATGGCGGGCAGCACCTGATGCCGCTCGCGCGCGACGTGATGTTCCTCACCGAATGACGCTTTGACGTACCCGGCGCGCGGCCGCGACCCGGCCCGCGCGCCTTCCCGACCCGTTTTTCCCCATCATGACCATGCTCGCCGCCCTTACCCACCCCAGCCTGCAAGACTGCCGCCGCATGTTCCTGCGCAACTATGAAGTGCAGATCAACATCGGCGTGCACGAATTCGAGAAAAAGGGCGAGCAGCGCGTGCTGATCAACATCGACCTGTTCGTGCCGCTGGCGCAGAGCACGCCCCAGGAAGACAAGCTGCAGGAAGTGGTGGACTACGACTTCATGCGCAACACCGTGGCCGAGCGCATGGCGCAGGGCCACGTGCACCTGCAGGAAACGCTGTGCGACGACGTGGCGCGCGCCATGCTCCGGCATCCCAAGGTGCGCGCCGTGCGCGTCTCGACCGAGAAGCCGGACGTGTACCCGGACTGCGATTCGGTCGGCGTCGAGGTGTTCCACATCAAGGCGGCCGAGGCGATATAAGGCCATCGGGCGCGCCAGCACGTCGCCCAAACGCCGCCGCAAACTTCGCACAAGCGCCGCACAAACGCCCAAACGCCGCACAAACGCGGCCAGCGACCGCCCAATGAGCGCATGCGGCGGCACGAAGCCGCGCAACGCCGCCGGCCGCCGTCCGGCGCGGCCGGCGTGCTCACGCTAAAATACCGGGCTGTCCGGCCACGGACCGGACCCGGCGGCACCGCGCGAGTTACCTACAAGTGATGTAAGGGTGACTCACAAGCGACGCACGTGCCGCGCCGCAAGCCGTTCCGCCCCCCGCATTCCCGATCAGAGCGCCATGACCGCCACCACGCATTCCAAGAACTTCTTCCGCCTGGAAACCTACCTCCAGTCGCAGACGGGCCGCGCCATCGGCGACTTCAAGATGATCGAGGACGGCGACACGGTGCTGGTGTGCCTGTCCGGCGGCAAGGACTCGTACACCATGCTGTCGGTGCTGATGGCGCTGCAGAAGCGCGCGCCGATCGACTTCAAGCTGATCGCGATGAACCTCGACCAGAAGCAGCCCGGCTTTCCCGCCGACGTGCTGCCGGCCTACCTCAAGTCGGTCGGGGTCGAGTACGTGATCGTGGACGCCGACACCTATTCCATCGTCAAGGAGAAGGTGCCCGAGGGCAAGACCACCTGCTCGCTGTGCTCGCGCCTGCGCCGCGGCGTGATCTACCGCACCGCCAAGGAGCTGGGCGCCAACAAGATCGCGCTGGGCCACCACCGCGACGACATCGTCCAGACCTTCTTCCTGAACCTGTTCTTCGGCGGCAAGATGAAGGCCATGCCGCCCAAGCTGGCCACCGACGACGGCCAGCACATCGTGATCCGCCCGCTGGCCTACTGCCCCGAGAAGGACATCGCCGCCTACGCGCGCGCGATGGCCTACCCGATCATCCCGTGCAACCTGTGCGGCTCGCAGGAGAACCTGCAGCGCAAGAAGGTCAAGGAGATGCTGCTGGAGTGGGAGCGCCAGAACCCGGGCCGCATCGACAACATCTTCGCGGCGCTGCGCAGCGTGGTGCCGTCGCACCTGGCCGACACCGAGCTGTTCGACTTCAACGGCCTGGCCACCGGGCTGGCCAAGGTGGACGAGGCCATGCTGTTCGGCCAGACCGCGTTTTCCCAGCAGCCGCTGGTGTTCGCCGGCGGCATGGAAGAGAACAAGCTGGAGTTCGTGCGCTTCGAGAAGTCCGCGCCGGCGGACACGCAGCCGGCCGGCGCGGAGTAAGGGCCGGGCGGCGGGGGACGCCGCGGGCGCCCGGCCGACGCCTGCGACCGTCGCCTGCGATGGCCGCCTTCGGCGGCCGCCCTCAGTTGTCCGCCCGGGCCGGCAGGGCACCGGCGGTCTTGCCGGACTGGCCTTCGCGCATCAGCGCGTTGGCGTCGTCGATCCATTTCTGGAAGCGCTCGGCCGCGTGGTGCTTCTGCTCGGGCGTGGTCAGGTTGGCGATGGTGGCCGTCAGCACCAGCCCGGCCTCGTTGTTGGCGTCGTAGCGCGCGTCGCGCTCGCGCGTCGGCGGGTTCTGCCAGTGGTCGCCGTAGCGCTTGAGCATGTCCACCACCTGGGCGCGGGGCGGATGGGTGGCCTGCACCTGCCGCGCCAGCGCCAGCCATTCCTGCTGGCGCTTGACGCGCTCGTCGTAGCGCGCCTCGGCGCCCTGCACCACCGGCCCGATCGCGCGGCGGATGGCGTCTTCCTGCTCGTCGGAGAAGCGCCCGTAGACCAGGCGGGCATAGTCCATCACCTTGTCGAAGCGGGCCTCGGCGCGCGCGGACGGGTCGGGGCGCAGGTATTCCTTGCGGTACTTGGCGTTGGCGTCGCTGAATTTCTTCTCCATGCGGGCGATCTGCTCGGGCGCGAGCGTCAGCAGCAGGTCGGCCACGTCCGGCGCGGAGCGGTCGAACGCCACCCGCGCCAGGCGCTGGGCGCCTTCCTGGATGCGGGCCACCTCGGCCGGCGTGACCGGCTGCTGCACCTCGCTGCGGGCCTGGCGCAGCAGGCCGGCGATCTCGGGCAACTGCTCGCGGCGGTGCCAGGCAAAGAAGCGGGCGATGGCGTCGCGCATGGGCGGCTCCTGGCTGGCCGACACGTCCACGTAGTTGTCGACCCACCAGAACGCCAGCCGGTCGCCCTGCTGGTAGCCCAGTTTCAGTGCATTGCAGGCGCTCAGCGCCAGCACGGCGCCGGCCAAGGCCAGGTGCCGCAAGCCGCGCAAAAACGTGAGATTTGGTGACAAACTGCGTAAAACCCCCATGATAGAATCCTTTCCCGCGCGATCCGGCGCTTCCCCCGGCGCTGCCGCGCGCGCCCGGCCCCCCTCCGTGGTGGGCTGTGCCGCGCGCCCCGGAAACCCGATCATCCGGCCGGCGGGTGCGTTCGTCCCCGACTCGGTCCGGAGGGCGGCTTCAAACGGTTTCATGGACACACTCACTTAGGATCCTCCTTGTGAATATCGTCATTCTCGCTGCGGGAATGGGCAAGCGGATGAATTCCGCGCTGCCCAAGGTACTGCATCCGCTCGCCGGCCGGCCGCTGCTTGCGCATGTGATTGCGACGGCCCGCCAATTGTCGCCGACGCGGCTGGTGGTGGTGGTCGGGCACGGCGCCGAGCGCGTGCGCGAGGCCGTGGGCGCGGACGACGTCGCCTTCGCCCTGCAGGCCGAGCAGCTCGGCACCGGCCACGCCGTGGCGCAGGCGCTGCCGCTGCTCGACGACAGCCGGCCCACGCTGGTGCTCTACGGCGACGTGCCGCTGACCGAGCCGGCCACGCTGCGGCGCCTGGTGGCCGAGGCCGGCGCGGAGCGCTTCGGCATCCTCACCGTGGAGATGGACGATCCCACCGGCTACGGCCGCATCGTGCGCGAGGGCGGCGACAACACCGGCAGCATCACGCGCATCGTCGAGCAGAAGGACGCCAGCGCGGCGCAGCGCGCCATCCGCGAGATCAACACCGGCATCATCATGGCGCCCACCGGCCACCTGCGCCGCTGGCTGTCCACGCTGCGCAACGACAACGCCCAGGGCGAGTACTACCTGACCGACACCGTCGAGCGCGCCGTCGCCGACGGCGTGGAAGTGGTCTCGGCGCAGCCCGGCGCGCTGTGGGAGACGCTCGGCGTCAACAGCAAGGTGCAGCTGGCCGAGCTCGAGCGCATCCACCAGCGCAACCTCGCGCAGCGCCTGCTCGAGGCCGGCGTGACGCTGATGGACCCGGCGCGCATCGACATCCGCGGCGAGCTGACCTGCGGGCGCGACGTGACCATCGACGTCAACTGCGTGTTCGAAGGCCGCGTGCACCTCGAAGACGGCGCCCATGTCGGCGCCAATTGCGTGATCCGCAACAGCACCGTCGGCGCCGGCGCGCACCTGCAGCCGTTCTGCCACTTCGAGGACGCCAGCGTGGGCGCGCACGGCCGCATCGGCCCGTATGCGCGGCTGCGCCCCGGCACCGTGCTGGGCGAGGACGTGCACATCGGCAATTTCGTCGAGGTCAAGAACAGCCAGATCGCCGCGCACAGCAAGGCCAACCACCTCGCCTACGTGGGCGACGCCACGGTCGGCTCGCGCGTCAACATCGGCGCCGGCACCATCACCTGCAACTACGACGGCGCCAACAAGCACCGCACCGTGATCGAGGACGACGTCTTCATCGGCTCCGACTCGCAGCTGGTGGCGCCCGTGACCGTGCGGCGCGGCGCCACGCTCGGCGCCGGCACCACGCTGACCAAGGACGCGCCGGCCGGCAAGCTGACGCTGTCGCGCGCCAAGCAGATGACCCTCGACGGCTGGCAGCGTCCGGTCAAGCAGGCAAAGAAATAACCCCCGCCTCCGCGCGGCCCGGGAAAAGCCGGGCGGCATTGGCAATACGCGGGTAACGGCGCCGCCGTTACCGCGCAAACCAACCGGCGCGGCCATGACCGCGCCTATCGGGAGAAAACTATGTGCGGCATCGTCGGCGCGGTTTCCACGCGCAACATCGTACCGGTCCTGATCGAAGGCCTGCGCCGCCTCGAATACCGCGGCTATGACTCGTGCGGCGTGGCCGTGGTGCGCGAAGGCGCGCTCGAGCGCGCGCGCACCGTCTCGCGCGTGGCCGACCTGGACGAGCAGACCCGCGCCTCCGGCCTGGCCGGCTTCACCGGCGTGGCGCATACGCGCTGGGCCACCCACGGCAAGCCCGACACCACCAACGCCCACCCGCATTTCTCGGGCGAGACCATCGCGCTGGTGCACAACGGCATCATCGAGAACTACGAGCCGCTGCGCGAGGAACTGCGCGCGGCCGGCTACGGCTTCGAGTCGCAGACCGACACCGAGGTCGTGGCCCACCTGATCCACCAGGCCTACAGCTACCCGAGCAGCGCCACGCGCGGCGACCTGTTCGCCTCGGTGCGCGCCGTGACCAAGCGCCTGCACGGCGCCTACGCCATCGCCGTGTTCGCCAAGGACCATCCCGAGCGCGTGGTCGGCGCGCGCGCCGGCTCGCCGCTGGTGGTGGCGCTGGGCGAGAACGAGTCGTTCCTGGCCTCGGACGCGCTGGCCGTGGCCGGCACGGCCAACCACATCATCTACCTCGAAGAGGGCGACGTGGTCGAGCTGACCCGCGAGGGCGCCACCATCCGCGACCTGCACGACCACCTGGTCGAGCGCGAGGTGCGCGTGGTCGAGACCCACGCCGCGGCGGTCGAGCTGGGCCCGTACCGCCACTTCATGCAGAAGGAAATCTTCGAGCAGCCGCGCGCGCTCGGCGACACCCTCGAAGGCGTGGACGCCATCGTGCCCGAACTGTTCGGCGCCAACGCGGCGAGCGTGTTCGCCGAGATCGACAGCATCCTGATCCTGGCCTGCGGCACCAGCTACTACTCGGGCTGCACCGCCAAGTACTGGCTGGAGGCGGTGGCGAAGATCCCGACCCAGGTCGAGGTCGCCAGCGAATACCGCTACCGCGAGACCGTGCCCAACCCGCGCGCGCTGGTGGTGGTGATCTCGCAGTCCGGCGAGACCGCCGACACGATGGCCGCGCTGCGCCACGCCAAGTCGCTCGGCCACACCCACACGCTGGCCGTGTGCAACGTGTCCACCAGCGCGATGGTGCGCGAGACCGAGCTGCGCTTCCTGACCCGCGCCGGCACCGAGATCGGCGTGGCCTCCACCAAGGCCTTCACCACCCAGCTCGCCGCGCTGTACATGCTGACGCTGGCGCTGGCCAAGGTGCGCGGCAGGCTGACCGCCGAGGCCGAGGCCGCCGCGCTGACCAACCTGCGCCACCTGCCGGTCGCGCTGCATGGCGTGCTGGCGCTGGAGCCGCAGATCATCTCGTGGTCCGAGGACTTCGCCCGCCGCGAGAACGCGCTGTTCCTGGGCCGCGGCCTGCATTATCCGATCGCGCTCGAAGGCGCGCTCAAGCTCAAGGAAATCTCGTACATCCACGCCGAGGCCTACCCGGCCGGCGAGCTCAAGCACGGCCCGCTGGCGCTGGTGACGGAGGCCATGCCGGTGGTCACGGTGGCGCCCAACGACGCGCTGCTGGAAAAGCTCAAGTCCAACATCCAGGAAGTGCGCGCGCGCGGCGGCCGCCTGTACGTGTTCGCCGACAGCGACACCCACATCCAGTCGAGCGAAGGCATCCAGGTGATCCGCCTGCCCGAGCACTACGGCGACCTCTCGCCGATCCTGCACGTGGTGCCGCTGCAGCTGCTGGCCTATCACACGGCCTGCGCGCGCGGCACGGACGTCGACAAGCCGCGCAACCTGGCCAAGTCGGTCACGGTCGAGTAAGCGGCATAGCGGGCGCCGGCGCGGCCCGCGCGAGATACGGGCGGGCTCGCCGCACGGCCGCGGCGGGTTTGTCCCGGCTGCGTCGGACATGCGCTTCCATCCCGCGCCGCCCCGGGCGAGGCAACTTTGCCCGGGAGGCGGGCGGGGAACGTGGTTCACGAGCCGAGTGTCGGCCAGGACCGCGCCGGCCGCTATCGGCCGTCCGCCTACACGGCAGCGCGACGGCAGCGCGCTCCGCGCTGCCTGAGCCTTTGTCTCCGGGCGTCCCGGGACTTCGTCATGCTCCACCATCCACCACGATGGCCGGCCGGCAGGCGATCGCCCGCGCGGTCCGCGCCGGTCCCGGTGCGGGGCGCCGACCGCGTCGGCGTGCGCATCTCGCCGTCGGGCAAACCGGGCAAACCGGGCAAATGGGGCGGCATCCGCGCAGCGATCCGCGGGCCGCCTCCAGCCAAGCGGCGCAAGTACGAGACACGCGTGGACTGCCTGTCCGCATGTGACCGCGCCGCGCGTCAACGGGGAGGGACGCCATCTCGCATCGCGGCCATGCTCCCCCTCGCGCTCCCTGAGGGCGCACTTCACCGCCCCGATCATCGCCGCCGCGCCGCCGCTGCCGGCGCGGGACCCGGCAGTCGACCTTTGTCGCGTCATCGGGATGTGGCAAACTCCCGCGCGGAAGCGGTTCGGCGCGCGCCCGGTCCGGCCAGCGAAAGGCGGGCCGGAGCGGCGCCAGGCCGTTTACTGCTCCTGGAGTGGCATGGGCAGCACCGGCCCCGGGTTTCCCGGAGGGATGGGTAAGGATCCCGCCGGCCCGCGGCCCACGCCAAGACCAAAGACCTGCCCGGCACAGGGCACCCCGCCGCGCCAGCCGCCGCGGGAAGACTAGAAGCTTCACCGTTGTCGTATATGTGGCCGGGAATCACCGATTCGCCGTGCCGCGCACTTTGTCTCGGGAATGATTCATGATTGGCTTGCCGGGCGGCTGGGATGCCGCCCGGAGTGGGGGGCCGCGCCGGCCAGGAGACGCGTTGGCGCGGGATGCTTGCGGCCGGCGTGGCGGGGCCTGGCGCTGGTCTGCCTGCTGATGGCGCGCGCCGCGGCGGCCGACGATGGCCCGCTGCTGCTGCAAGGCACGGCCGTGTCCTGGCTGCGCGACCCCGGCGGCCGCCTCGGCATCGCCCAGGTGGCGGCGGCCGGCGGCTTCGCGCCGCTGCGCGGCAGCCTGCGCGCGGGCCGCTCGCAGGACGCTTTCTGGCTGCGGGTGGTGCTGCCGCCCGCCGTGCGCGACAGCGGGCACCTGCTGGAGGTGTCTCCGGGCGGGCTGGCCGACGTGCGCCTGTACGAGGGCCGCGGCGGCGCCTGGCGCGAGCGCCCCGGCGGCGGCGCCGTGCCGTTCCGGCAGCGCGAGATGCCCGTGCGCGGCGCGGTCTTCCGGCTGGCGCGCCCGCGCCCCGGCGACGTGCTGTACCTGCGCATCCGCACCGGGCAGGCGATGGCGGCCGAGCTGCGCCTGTGGCGGGAGCCCGCGCTGCAGGCCGCGGCCGGCGTCGCCACGCTCGGCGCCGGCATGTACCTGGGCCTGATGCTGACGGTGGCGCTGTTCAACCTGGCCGGCTGGCTGGTGACGCGGCGCGGCCTGTACGGCTTGTTCGCGCTGTTCGTGGCCGCCGGCGCGCTGCGCTGGTTCGTCTCCGGCGGGCTGGCCGGCCAGTTCCTGTTCCCCGCCGGCCCCGCCGTGCCGCAGCCGCTGGCCGACGCGCTGCTGGCCCTGCAGGCGCTGTGCGCCAACCTGTTCCGCATCCGGCTGCTGCAGCTGCGCGAGCGCGCCCCGCGCCTGCTGCGCTATTTCCAGGGCCTGGTGCTGCTCGGCGCGCTGGCCGTGGCCGCCGCGCCGACCGGCCACTTCACCGCCGCGATGCGCCTGCTTTACGCGGCCACGCTGGCTGGCCACGTGCTGTCGGTGCCGGTGTACGCCAGCCTGTGGCGCACCGGCGGGGCGGCCGGGCGCCTGATCGTGGCGGCGCTGCTGCTGTATTGCGCGGTGCTGCTGCCGGCCATGCTCGGCGCGCTCGGGCTGGTGCCGCTGCATCCGCTCGCGCTGCAGGCCGCGCAGCTCGTGGACCTGCCCGCGGTGCTGGCGCTGCACCTGGTGCTGATGCTGCGCATGCGCGACGCCGAGCGCGAGCGCAACCAGGCCATGCTGCAGGCCAGCCACGCCGTTGCCGCCACCGAGCGCGAGCGTGGCGCGCGCGAAGAGCAGGACCGCCTGCTGGCCATGATGGAGCACGAAGTGCGCACGCCGGCGGCGGTGATCGACGCCGCCGCCCACAGCCTGCGCCTGCTCGACGATGCCCGCCCCGACCGCGCCCAGCGCGACAGCCGCTACCAGAGCATCCGCCTCGCCGTGCGGCGGCTGACGCTGCTGAGCGAGCTGGCCGAGGCGCGCGAGCGGCTGGCGCCCGGCGACGGACACCAGCCAGCCGAGCCCTTCGACCTGCACGGGCTCAGCCGCCAGGTGCTGGCCACGCTGGAGCCGCAGGCCGCGGCGCGGGTCGCGCTGGCGGTGCGGGCCGGCCCGGCCGGCGAGGCGCCGCCGCAGCTGGCCGGAGACGCGCGCCTGATGCATTTCGCGCTGCTCAACCTGGTCGACAACGCGCTCAAGCACGCCTACCCGGACACGGCCATCCGCATCGACATCGCCGCCCGCGGCCATCTGGGCCGGCGCGGCGTGGCCTGGCGCATCCGCGACCACGGCCCGGGCGTGCCGCCCGGCAAGGAAGAGGCCATCTTCGAGAAATTCCAGCGGTTCGACGAGCGCGCCGGGCATCCCGGGCTCGGCCTCGGGCTGCCGCTGGCGCGCCGCATCGCCGAGCTGCACGGCGGCGCGCTGCGCTGCGAGCCGGACTGGCGCGCGGGCGCCTGCTTCGCGCTGTGGCTGCCGGAGGCCCCATGATGTGCAACCGCCTTGCCGCGCCTGTCGCCAGTTCCGCGGCACCGCGCGCGCCCATCGCCCTGGTGGACGACAACGCGCTGCTGTGCGCCGAGCTGCTGTTCCATCTCGCCCATGCGGGCTACGCGCCCACCGGGCTGGCCCACGGCGCGGCGCTCGACGCGCACCTGGCCAGCGAGCCGTGCCGGCTGGTGGTGCTCGACCTCGGCCTGCCCGGCGAGGACGGGCTCTCGATCTGCGAGCGCCTGCGCCGCACGCGGCCCGAGCTCGGCATCGTGGTGCTGACCGGGCGCGGCACGCTGCAGCACCGGCTCGACGGCCTGCGCGGCGGCGCCGACGCCTATCTCGTCAAGCCGGTGCCGGTCGAGGAGCTGCTGCTGGTGATTGCCAACCTGCTGCGCCGGCTCGATGCCGCGCCCGATGCCGGGCCGGCGCCGCAGGCGGACGGCGCGCCGGCGTGGCGCCTCGACGCGCGCCGCCTGCTCGCCACCACGCCGGCCGGCCGCGCGCTGATCCTGACGCGCGTGGAATGCCTGCTGCTGCGGGCGCTCGCGCGCAGCGCGCCGTGCCCGGCCACGCGCCGGCAGCTGGTCGAGGCGCTGGGCGGCAACTACCTGGAGTTCGACGAGCACCGCATCGAGGTCGCGGTCAGCCGCCTGCGCGGCAAGCTCGCGCGGGCCTGGCCCCACGCGCCGGCCATCCGCACCGTGCGCGGCGTCGGCTACCTGCTGGTGCAGCCGTGGCTGGCTGTCACCGCCTAGGGCGCGCGGGACGGCGAGACGCGGTGTGCCTCAGTGAGCATTTGTGAGCTTTGCCGCCGCGTATTTTTGTAAGCTGCTTCGCCACGGGCGCGGCGCCTCGAGACGCCATCGCGCCATGACGGCAACGCCGTCGCGGCGGAATCATCCTTCTCCTGCGCGACGCGGCAAATGCGAGAGATACGAAGCATGGAGCAGGGATGAGGCAGGGCGAGCTATTGGGCAGGGTGGCGGACGGCGCGGTCCTGCGCATCACCCGCGACCCCTGGGGCAATCTGTTGCCCAGTGTGACGCTGTCCGGGCCGGGGCCGCAAGACCAGGCCGAGGTCGTGCACTGCTGGCAGATCGGCAAGATGGTGCACGCGGGTCTGCTGACCTACGACAAGGGCGCGCCGGAACTGTCGGACCAGCTGGTGCCGACGGCGGCCGGGCTGGCGGCGGGGCGGGCCTGGAACCGCGCGAAGACGCGCGGCGAAGGGTAGGGCGGGGCAAACAGCGCGGACGGGGCGGGCAGGCCGCCGCGCG
>NZ_AQPL01000344.1:0-11750 GCF_000395345.1 Cupriavidus sp. WS
AGGCCGCCGCGCGCCCGCCCCGCCCGCGCGGCGCCCGCTATGCGGGCCGGCTCACCGGCGCGCGCGTGTGGACGCCGTCGACCAGCCGGTCGATGCCCAGCGGGTTGCCATCCTTCAGCGCGTCGGGCAGCAGCGCGTCGGCGAAGTTCTGGTAGCAGACCGGGCGCAGGTAGCGGTCGATCGCCAGGGTGCCGACCGAGGTGCCGCGCGGGTCCGAGGTGGCCGGGTAGGGGCCGCCGTGCACCATCGCGTCGCACACTTCCACGCCGGTCGGATAACCGTTGACCAGCAGCCGGCCCACCTTCTGCTCGAGCCGCGCGACCAGCGCGGCGCAGTCGGCGAGGTCGTCGTCGTCCGCGATCAGCGTGGCCGTCAACTGGCCGCGCAGGCTGTCGACGAGGCGGCCGAGCTCCGCCGCGTCGGCCGCCTCGACCACCACCGTGGCAGGGCCGAAGACTTCCTCCTGCAGCAGCGCGTCGCCTGCGAGCAGCAGCGCCGCGTCGGCCTTGAAGACCTGGGCGCCGGCCTTGCCGTCGCGCGGCGCCGCGCCGGCCAGCCGCGCCACGCGCGGGTGCGCCGCCAGCGCCTGCGAGCCGTGCGCGTAGTGGTCCAGCCCGCCCGCGCTCAGCATGGTCTGCGCGGGCTGCGCCTCGGCCGCCGCGCACAGGTGCGCCACGAACGCGCCGAACGCCTCGCCGCGCACGCCCAGCACCAGGCCCGGGTTGGTGCAGAACTGCCCGGCGCCCAGCGCCACCGACGCCGCCAGCTCCGCCGCCACCTGCGCGCCGCGGCGCGCCAGCGCGCGCGGCATGAGCAGCACCGGGTTGATGCTGCTCATCTCGGCGAACACGGGAATCGGCTGTGGCCGCGCGGCGGCCATGTCGCACAGCGCGCGCCCGCCGCGCAGCGAGCCGGTGAAGCCCACCGCCTGGATCGCCGGATGCTTGACCAGGCGCTCGCCCACGCGGTCGCCGAACACCATGTTGAAGACGCCGGCCGGCATGCCGAGCCGGTCCGCCGCGCGCAGGATGGCGTCGGCGACCGCCTGCGCGGTCGCCATATGGCCCATGTGCGCCTTGAACACGACCGGGCAGCCGGCGGCCAGCGCCGAGGCGGTGTCGCCGCCGGCGGTGGAGAACGCCAGCGGGAAGTTGCTGGCGCCGAACACCGCCACCGGGCCGATGCCGGTGCGGTACTGGCGCAGGTCCGGGCGCGGCAGCGGCTGGCGCGCGGGCAGCGCGGTGTCGATGCGCGCGCCGAGGAAGTCGCCGCGGCGCAGGACCTGCGCGAACAGCCGCATCTGGCCGCTGGTGCGGCCGCGCTCGCCGCGGATGCGCGCGGCCGGCAGCGCGGTCTCGCGGCAGACCAGCTCGACGAAATCCTCGCCGAGCGCGTCGATCTCGTCGGCGACGGCATCGAGGAATTCGGCGCGCCGGCCCGGCGCGAGCGCGCGGAACGCCGGGAAGGCGGCGGCCGCGGCCTGCGCGGCGGCGTCGATCTCCGCCGGCGTGGCCTCGACGAAGCGCAGCGGCAGGCGTTCGCCGCTGGCCGCGTCGACGCTGTAGAGGAAGGCCGAGCCTTCCGCGCGGCGCTCGCCGCCGATGTAGTTGTAGCCCGACGTTTCCGGCATGGCGATGGTCTCCTGTGGATGGGGGGATGGTGCTGCGATCCGCAACGAGGCGCGCGGCGTGGCCGAGCCGGCCGCGCGTCCGGGCCGTCGACTGTAGCGGCCGCGGCCGCGCCCGGCCAATGACGTTTCGGCCCGGGGTGATAAGCGGGCGTTATCGGTTGGGTGCTATCGGCCGGGTGCTGCCGGCCGGGCGCCATCGGCCGGCGGCCCGGGACCGGTTCCCGCACCCGGCGCGGGACGCCCCGGGGGCGCCCCGGCAAGCCCGCCGGGCGCCGCAGCCGATATAGTGGCGCTTCCTCCCGCGCCGCCATCGCCATGAGCCACACCGTTCCCTCGCTGCACATCCTCGCCTCGCGCCTGCGCCTCAAGCAGTTGCGCCTGCTCATCGAGCTCGACCGCCACGGCTCGCTGCACAAGGCCGCCGACGAGATCGCCATCTCGCAGCCGGGCGCGACCAGGGTGCTGCGCGAGATCGAGACCCTGCTCGGCATGCCGCTGTTCGAACGCCAGCCCAAGGGGCTGGTCGCCAACGACCTGGGCCGCTGCGTGATCCGCTACGCGCGCCTGATCTACAGCGACCTCGAACATCTGCGCGAAGAGATGACCGCCATCGCGCAGGGCCACGGCGGGCACCTCGCGGTGGGCACCATCATGGGCGCGGTGCCGCTGCTCACGCGGGCGCTGGCGTCGCTGCGCCGCAAGCATCCGACGCTGTCCGTGGCAGTGGTGGAGGACACCAGCGCGCGCCTGCTCGATCTCGTCGACGAGGGCCGCGTGGACGTGGCCATCTGCCGCAGCGGCGTGAGCCGCCGGCCCGACGCCTACACTTGCCTGCGCCTGGACGAGGAGCCGCTGTCGGTGGTGGTGGCCCGCGCGCATCCGCTCGCCGGCGCGCCGGCGGTGGCGCTCGAAGCGCTGGCCGGCTCGAGTTGGATCGCCTATCCGGTCGACATGCCGATGCGCGTGGCGCTGGAGCGCGAGCTCGCCAGCGCCGGCATCAAGGCGCCGCGCTTCCCGCTCGAGACCGCCTCCACCTTCACCACCTTCGCCATGCTGCAGGAAGACCCCACGCTGGTGGCGGTCATGCCGCGCGAGGTGGCGCTGTTCGGCGAGCGCTTCGGGCTGGTGGCGCGCCTGCCGGTCACGCTGCCGTCGCTGGAAGAGCCGTTCGGCGTGGTCAGCCGCGCCGGCTCGGCGCCGTCGCCGGGCGCGCGCCTGCTGATCGACGAACTGTTCGCGGGGCGGCCCGCCGGCGTGCCGCAGCCGGCCTGATGCGCGCCGCGCCGTGCAGAGTTTTCCGTTTCCGGATACACTGCGCCCCGCACTGAACGAGGACGCGCAGCGCGGCGTCCTCCTCGGCGGCGGGGTGGCAGAGTGGTTATGCGACGGTCTGCAAAGCCGTACACGGCGGTTCGATTCCGTTCCCCCCGCCTCCAGCATCGCTGGCCGGTGCCGCTTCGCGCATCGGCCATGTGTGTGGCCGCCGCGGCATGCGGCAGGCGCTCCGCGCGCCTTTCCCGTTTTCCTTCTTTCCTTTTTTCCCCGCCGTTCCCCCGCCGTTCCCCCAAATGCGTGATGCGACCCCGCGCGATGTGGCCCGCCGTTCGCCGCGCGCCCGCGCCATGCGCACAGAGGGTTTCCTGCCGTATTCCCGGCTGGAACAAGTCGGCCGAATCATGTAGTGTGAAGTCAACGCAGTCCATCCATGACAACCTCCGTCATCGTGCGTGGCGGGGAGATAATTGCAATGACAAGAGATCTGCGTGTCCGCGCCGCACAACCGGCCGACTGGCCGGCCATCGCGGAAATACTCCAGTCCTGCGGGCTTGCCAGCGACGACCTCGATCCGTCGCTGGCGTCGTTCCATGTCGCCCTGCTCGACGGCCTGCTGGTCGGCTGCGCCGGCACCGAGGCCTACGGCGACACGGTGGTGGTGCGTTCGGTGGCGGTGCTGCCGCCATACCGCGACCGCGGCGTCGCCACCCACATGGTGTCCGCCGCGATGATGCGCGCGCGCGCCAACGGCTGCGTGCGGGCGGTGCTGCTCAGCGCCAACTGTCCCAACTACTTCGCCCGCTACGGCTTCTCGCTGATCTCGGCGGAGTGCCTGCCGCCGGCGGTGCGCGCCTCGCGCGAGTTCCAGCGGCAGGAAGGCGCGTTGCCGCTGTGCATGTGCTGCGAGCTGAAATAGGCCGGCCAGCGCCGGATGACACAGAGATGAAATACCGATGACCTCGCCCACGCCGGTGGCGGCACCCATGCAGCCGGAGCCGGCGCCATTCGACTACCTGGTCTACATCGGCCGCTTCGAGCCGTTCCACGACGGACACTTCGCCATGCTGCGCCGGGCGCTGTCGCAGGCGCGCGCGGTGGTGGTGGTGCTCGGCTCGGCCGGCGGCGCGCGCACCGTGAAGAACCCGTTTACCGAAACCGAGCGCCGCCGCATGATCGAAGCCGCGGTGGCCGGCTGGGACGCCGCCCGCGTGGCCGACCTGCGCTTCGTCGCCGTGCGCGACTACTACCAGGGCCAGCGCTGGGCCGCCGCGGTGCGCGCCGCCGTGGGCGCGGCGCTCGAGGCGGAGGCCGGCGGCAAGGCCGCCGCGCGCGTCGGCCTGTTCGGCCATTTCAAGGATGCTTCCTCGGGGTATCTCAACGATTTTCCCGGCTGGCCGCTGGTGCCGCAGCCGAGCTTCGGCCAGCTCAACGCGGCCGACGTGCGCCGCCAGTGGTTCGCGCAGGCCGGCGCGCTCGACGGCGTGGCGCACGTGCTGCCGGCCCCGGTCGCGGCCTTCCTGCGCGAGTTCGCCGGCAGCGAGGCCTTCGCCGTGCTGCTGGCGGAGTACCGTTTCCTGGAAGACCATCGCCGCCGCTGGGCGGCCGCGCCGTATCCGCCGGTGTTCGTCACCGTCGATGCGGTGGTGCGCTGCCGCGGCCACGTGCTGCTGATCCGCCGCGGCGGCCAGCCCGGGCGCGGCGCGTGGGCGCTGCCGGGCGGCTTCCTCGACCAGCACGAGCGCGTGGCCGACGCGGTGCTGCGCGAGCTCGACGAGGAGACCCGCTTCGACCTGCCCAAGGCGGCGCTGCGGCAGGCGTGCCGCGGGCAGGCGCTGTTCGACCATCCCGAACGCAGCCAGCGCGGGCGCACGCTGACCCATGCGTTCTTCTTCGACCTCGCGCTCGACGCGCTGCCCGAGGTGGACGCCGCCGACGACGCGGCCGCGGTGCGCTGGGTGCCGCAGCACGAACTGCTGGCGCGCGAAGGGCAGATGTTCGAGGACCACCTGCTGATCCTCGACCATTTCCTGCATCTGTTCGACGGGGCCGACGCGGCCGACGGCGAGCCGGCTTCTCAGTGACCGCCCAGATAGGCCTGCGCCAGCGCCGGATCGCGCGCGAGCCGGTCGGCCGGGCCGCTGGCCACCACGCGGCCTTCCTCCATCACGTAGCCGCGGTCGGCCAGCGCCAGCGCGAGCGCCGCCATCTGGTCCACCAGCAGGATGCTGATCGAGGCCTCGCGCAACTGGTCCAGCGAATCGAACAGCTCGGCGATGACCTTGGGCGCCAGCCCCAGCGACGGTTCGTCCAGCAGCAGCACGCGCGGGCGCGACATCAGCGCGCGCGCGATCGCCAGCATCTGCTGCTCGCCGCCGGACAGCAGGCCGGCGCGCTGATGCTGGCGCTCGCGCAGGCGCGGGAAGCGGGCCATCATGGCCTCCACGCGCTTGACCATCTCCATGTGCGGCAGCGGGCCGGACGGAAACGCGCCGAGGCGCAGGTTGTCGAGCACCGACAGTTCCGGGAACACCTGCCGGCCTTCCGGCACCAGCACCACGCCCATCGCCGCGATCTGCTCGGCGTCGAGCCGGGCCAGGTCGGTGCCGTCGAAGGTGATGCCGCCCTGCACCGGCCGGTGCAGGCCCGACAGCGCGCGCATCAGCGTGGACTTGCCGGCGCCGTTGGCGCCGAGCAGCGCCACCATCTCGCCTTCGCGCACCTGCAGCGCCACGTCGTGCAGCACCGGCGCGGCGCCGTAGCCCGCGCATAGCGCGGACACGCCCAGCACTTCCGGCAACGCCTCGGAAGACGCCTTGCGCGCCCGCGCGCCGTCCTGCCCGGCCAGCGCGCCGGCCTCGCCCAGGTAGGCGCGCCGCACCTGCGGGTCGCCGCGGATGGCGGCCGGCGTGCCCGCGGCGAGGTGCTGGCCGGCGTCGATCACCACGATGCCGTCGGACACGTCCATCACCAGCGACATGTCGTGTTCCACCAGCCCCACCGCGATGCCGCTGGCGGCGATGCCGCGCAGCAGCGCGCCCAGGCGCGCCTTGTCCTCGCGCGACAGGCCGGCGGCCGGCTCGTCGAGCAGCAGCACCGCGGGGCGCGTGGCCAGCGCGCGGGCGATCTCCACCAGGCGCCGGTCGACGTGGGCGAGGTCGGCCGCGCCGGCGTCGGGGTCGCCGGCGTAGCCGCACGCGGCCAGCAGTGCCAGCGCCTGGCGCCGCACCGCCGGCGCGTTGAAGCCGGCGATGCCGAGCAGCGGCCCGAGGCGCCCGCGCCGCAGCGCGATGGCGACGTTGTCCACCGCGCTCATGCCGGCGAACAGCTGCGAGGTCTGGTAGGTGCGCGCGATGCCGTTGCGCGCGCTGTGGCACGCGCCGCGTGCGGGCAGCGCGGCCTCGCCCAGGCTGCGGCCGCCGGCGCGCGGCCGGTAGTAGCCGGACAGCATGTTGAGCACGGTCGACTTGCCCGCGCCGTTGGGGCCGATCAGGCTGGTCACGGCGCCGGCCGGCAGGTCGAAGGACAGGTCGTCGACCGCGCGCACGCCGCCGAACACCATCGACAGGCCGCGCGCGGCCAGCCCGCGCCGCGCCTCGGTGGGCAACTGCGGCAGCCCGGCGGCCGCGCCCTCGCGCGGCGCGGCGCGCGGCCCGCGCGCGCGCTGCCACAGCCGTGCCAGCAGGCCGGCCATGCCGCCCGGCGCCACCCACAGCACCAGCAACAGCAGGCCGCCGAAGAACAGCAGGCGCAGGTTCTCCAGGCTCGACAGCAGCTCGGGCAGCACGCCCACCACCACCGCGCCCAGCACCGGCCCGGCCACCGTGCCGGCGCCGCCGATCATCACCACCAGCACGAACAGGATCGACTGCAGGAACGAGAACATGCCCGGCGTGACCATGCCCTGCAGCGGCGCGAACAGGCCGCCGGCCAGCCCCGCCAGCGCGGCCGAGATGGCGAACGCCACGGTCTTGACCACCAGCGGGTCGATGCCGACCGAGGCCGCCGCGGTCTCGCTGTCGCGCACCGCGCGCATGGCCGCGCCCCACGGCCCGCGCGCGATGCGCGCATAGGCCGCCAGCGCGAGCCCCAGCACCACCAGCGCGATCAGCGCCAGCGCGCGCTCGCCGCCGTCCACGCCGGGCAGCGCCGGCTGGGCGATGCCCATCAGGCCGTTCTGCCCGCCGGTCAGCGCGCGCCATTCCACCGCGCCGTGCTCGACGATGAAGCCGAAGGCGATCGTCACCATCGCCAGCCCGGGCCCCTTCACGCGCAGCGCCGGCAGCGCCAGCAGCGCGCCGGTGGCCGCCGCCAGCAGCGCGCCCACGGGCCACGCCGCCCAGAAGCTCCAGCCGGCCTGCCCGGTCAGCACCGCCACCGCGTAGGCGCCGATCGCATAGAAACCCACGTGGCCGAACGAGACCTGCCCGGTCAGCCCGAGCAGCAGGTTCAGGCCCACGCCGCAGATCGCCAGCATGGCGACCCCGGCGATGACGAAGACGAAGTAACCGTTGACCAGCAGCGCCGCGGCGCCGGCGGCCGCCAGCGCGAGCGCCATCGCGCCGACCTGCAGCGGCGTGCCGAGGCCCAGCAGCGGCGCTTTCGGCGCGTCGGCGGCGGGCGTTGCCCGCGGCGCGGATGCCAGAGTGGAATCGTTCATACCTTGCGCACCTCCGCGCGCCCGAACAGGCCGTCAGGCCGCATGGCCAGCAGCACGATCACCAGCGTGAAGGTGATGATCTGGGTGTAGCCCGAGCCGAGCGACGCCGTCACCAGCGCCTCGGCCACGCCGAAGATCAGCCCCGCCACCATCACGCCCCAGGCGCTGCCCAGCCCGCCGAGGATGGCCACCGCGAAGGCCTTGAGGCCGAACACGGTGCCCATGTCGGACTGCACGTTGAACAGCGGCGCGATCAGCACGCCGGCAATGCCGGCCAGCAGCGTGGACAGCGCGAACGACGCCGCCACCAGGCGCCGGATCGGGATGCCCATCAGGCGCGCGGCGTCGCGGTTCTGCACCACCGCCAGCATCGCCACGCCCCAGCGCGAGCGGCGCAGCGCGAGATGCAGCACGCCCGCCAGCGCCAGCCCGATCACCGGGATCAGCAACTGCAGCGGATAGACGCCCACGCCGGTGTCGCCAAGCTGCATCGATGATGCCGCCAGCGGCGAGGGCAGGCTGCGCGGCTCGGTGCCGAAGGTCAGCATCACCACGTTGTCGAGCACGATGCCCAGCGCCACCGTGGCCATCAGCCACGCATTGGAGCCGCGGCTGGCGAACGGGCGCACCGCCAGGAACTCCACCGCCAGCCCGTACAGCGCGCACAGCGCCAGCGCCAGCAGCACCGCCAGCGGCATCGGCCAGCCCAGCGTCTGCGCGAAGGTGTAGGCCAGCACCGCGCCGAGCATCATCGAGCTGCCCTGCGCGAAGTTGACCGTGGCCGAGACCGCGTAGGTGATGTGGAAGCCCAGTGCCATCAGCCCGTACATGCTGCCCAGGCCGAGGCCGCTGATGAGGGCGGAGATCCATAACATGGTGAGTCCTTGTGGTGCCTTTCTCTTTCTATGCGGATGTAGTTCGGGGGAGCGCCCGCAACGACGCTCCCGCCTTACTTCGCCACCGGCACGATCCGGTTGTCGACGAACTGCGCCCACACGTAGTCGTTCTCGCTCAGCGCGTCGTGCACTTCCGGCGTGAACGGCTTGACGTAGGTCTTGATCAGGCCCTCGTAGCGGTCGATCTTGTAGAAGCCCTCGCGCACCGCGTCGCCCTTGGTGGAGCCGGCGCGCGCGATGGCCAGCGCGGCCAGCTGCGTGGCGTCGTAGGCGTTGGCCACGCCGACCGCCGGCGTGATGTCGTCCGGGCCCTTGATGTCGCTGTACTTGGCCTTGAGCTCGGCGACCACGCGCGTGCTGACCGGCGTGGGCGTGCCGAAGAAGCTGTAGGTCTGCACGAAGTGGACGTTCCTGGCATTGGCGCCGGCCAGCTCGGTGAAGCGCCCGCCGGCCGGGCCCCAGTGCGAGACCACCGGCACCTTCCAGCCCATGCGGTCGAGCGACTTCACCACCTGCGCCGACGGCCCCACGTTGCCGACCATGAACAGCACGTCGGCGCCGGCGGCCTTGAGGCGGCCGAGCTGCGGCACCACGTCGACGTCGTTGGCCTCGAACTTCTCCACGCCGGCCGGCTTCATGCCCTTGGCCGCGAGCGCGGCGACGATGCCCTTCTCGTTCGATTCGCCCCACGGGTTGTTGACCAGGATCAGGCCGGGCTTGCTGGCGTTGAAGCTCTTCTGCGCGTACTGCAGCATGGCCTTGTCGACCACCTCGTCCACCGCCGAGACGCGGAAGGCGTAGTTGGGATTGGCGCCGTTGCGCGTGATCGGCGTGCCGGCCGCCCACGGTCCCATGAACGGCACCTTCTCCTGGTTGGCGATCGGCACGATGGCCATCGACACCGGCGTGTCGAGTCCGCCGAACAGCACCGCGACCTTCTCCTTGTAGATCAGCTCGCGCGCGGCCAGCACGCCCTTGGCGGGGTTGCCTTCGTCGTCGCGCCGCACCAGCTCCAGCTTGCGCCCGCCCAGCAGGCCACCCTTGGCGTTGATCTCGTCGATGGCGATGGTCATGCCGCGCGTGAGCGCCTCGCCGGCGCGCGCCGACTGGCCGGACAGGGCCGTGACCAGCCCGATCTTGATGGTGTCGGCCGCGAGCGCGGGCAGGGCGGGCAAGGCGCAGGCGGCGGCGATGGCGGCCAGCACGGCGCGGCGAGAGACGGTGGTCATGGCAGTTCTCCGGAAATGGGAAAAAGCAGGGGCAGGCGAGGATGGGAATGGGCTACGGGCACTGCCGCTCGCAAGACGCATGCCATCCGTCGGCGAAGCGGGGTGAAACCCCGCGACGACGCGGAATTCGATACGTAGACGATATGGCCTGCTTTTTGCGAACGATCCTGCAAAGAAGTTGCATACGATCAACGCAGCCCGTCCCTGCACGATGTCGGTGCCCGGCGCCCTGAGCGGTGGCGGGGCTGCACCGAAGCGGCGCCAGGGCGGGCACGACGCGAGACCACCGGACCATGACGCAAGACCTGCTTTCCCCCGCCGCCGAGGCGCCGGCCGGCTCCGAGCCTGGCCACGAGTTCGGACCGCTGCGCACGCACGGCCGCTTCCCGTACCGGCCCATCACCGACGCCGACGACTACCGCTGGCCCGGCGGCGCGCGGCTGGCGGTCTACCTCGGCTTCAACATCGAGCACTTCGCCTTCGGCGAGGGGCTGGGCGCCAACCTCGGCCCGGTCTCGCCGCAGCCGGACGTGCTCAACTACAGCTGGCGCGAGTACGGCAACCGCGTGGGCGTGTGGCGCTGCCTGGAGTTGTTCGACGAACTGGCGCTGCCGGCCGGCGTCATCATCAACACCGCGCTCTACGACCACTGCCCCGAAGTGGTGGACGCCTTCCTCGCGCGCGGCGACGAGCTGATCGGCCACGGCCACACCAACGCGCGCCGCCAGAGCGAGCTCGACGAAGCCGGCGAGCGCGCGCTGCTGCGCCATTGCCGCGCGCGCATCGCCGCGCACGCGGGCACGGCGCCGTCGGGCTGGCTGTCGCCGTGGATCGCCGAGACCGCGCGCACGCCCGACCTGCTGGCCGAGACCGGCTACCGCTACACGCTCAACTGGTGCCACGACGACCGCCCGGTGCGCATGGATACGCGCGCCGGCCCGCTGTGGGCGATTCCCTATCCGCAGGAGCTCAACGACATCCCGATGATCGTGGGCCGCCAGATGGACGGTCGCGCCTTCGCCGACATGATCGTCGACCAGTTCGACGAGATGCTGGCGCAGGCGGACCACCCGCTGCACCCGCAGCCGCTGGTGATGGGCATCGCGCTGCATCCCTACCTGGTCGGCCAGCCCTACCGGCTGCGCCACCTGCGCCGCGCGCTGGCGCACATCGCCGCGCGCGCGGCGCAGGGCGGCGTGTGGCTGGCCACGCCGGGCGCGATCTGCGACCACCTCGAACAGGTGGCGCCGCTGCCCGTCACCGCTTCGCGCTAACATCATGCGCTCGAACGCTAACCCGTCCCCGGCCGACGTCATGCCCCGCACCGCATCGCCCCGCACCGCCAGACCGGCAGGCGCGCCGCCCAAGGCCGCGCGCAAGCGCGCCGCCGCCGCCGCCGATTCAGCCATCAATCCCGCCATCGATCCCGCCATCGATCCCGCCGGCGCGGCCGCGCCGGATGCCGACACGCGCATCTACCAGTCCATCTTCGACGGCGTGCTCAACCACCGCCTCACGCCCGGCACCAAGCTGCCCGAGCCCGAGCTGTGCCAGTTGTTCGGCGTGGGCCGCGCGGTGGTGCGGCGCGTGCTGGAAAAGCTCGCGCACGACGGCATCGTCGAGCTGCGCCCCAACAAGGGCGCGGTCATCGCCGAGCCCACGCCGGCCGAGACCAGCCAGATCTTCGAGGCGCGCCGCGCGCTGGAGCGCGTGCTGGTGGAACTGGCGGTGGCGCGCGTCACCGACGCCGACCTGCGCGCGCTGCGCGCCCAGCTCGCCGCCGAGCACGAAGCCATGCACCGCTTCGACCAGCCCTCGTGGGCGCGGCTGGCGAGCGGCTTCCACCTGCGCATCGCGGCGCTGGCGCGCAACCCGGTGCTGCAGCGCTACCTGACCGAGCTGGTGTCGCGCTGCTCGCTGATCGTGGGCCTGTACGAGCCGCCCGGCCACGCGCCGTGCGAGCACGACGAACACGCCGCCATCGTCGACTGCATCGAGCGGCGCGACGCCGCCGGCGCGGTGCAGCGCATGGAAGCGCACCTGCGCGAGCTGGAACAGCGCAT
>NZ_AQPL01000345.1:0-1227 GCF_000395345.1 Cupriavidus sp. WS
GGAAGCGCACCTGCGCGAGCTGGAACAGCGCATCGAGACCTCGCGCATGCAGGGCGAGAAAAGCCTGGCGCAACTGCTCGGCCTGAGCAAGGAGTAAGCATGGAAGTCGATTTCGAAGCGATCACCGAGTACCAGCGCTACAAGCTGATGGCCAGCCTGATCGTGCCGCGCCCGATCGCGCTGGTGACGACGCTGGCCGCGGACGGCACCGTCAATGCCGCGCCGTTCTCCATGTTCAACATGCTGGGCGAGGAGCCGCCCATCGTGATGATCAGCGTCAACCGGATGCAGGACGGCGCGCTCAAGGACACCGCCGTCAACATCGCGCGCAGCCGCGAGTTCGTGGTGCACCTGAGCGACGAAGCGATGGCGCAGAAGATGCACGACTGCGGCGAGCGCCTGCCGCCCGACCAGAGCGAGCTGGCGCGCGTGGGCCTCACGCCGCTGCCCTCCAGCGCGGTGGCGCCGCCGCGCATCGCCGAGGCGCCGGTGGCGTTCGAATGCACGCTGTGGGAAACGCTGGAAACCACCAGCCGCCAGATCTTCATCGGCCGCGTGCTGCGCCTGCACGCGCGCGACGGCCTGATCGACACCGAGACCTGGCGCGTGCGCCTGCAGGACTATTTCCCGGTGGGCCGCTTCGGCGCGAGCTTCTACGTGACCACGCGCGACCGGTTCTCGCTGGACACGGAGGCGGGGGTGGCTACGGCGAGTACGGCGGTGGACGAGATGTGAAGGTGCGCCGGGGCGCCCAGTCCGCGCTTGCCACGCGTGAATGCATGGACTGGACCAACCGAACTTAGTTTAGTTGGGCGTACCATGCCCGGTCCCGTGCGCCTCGTGCGCTAGCGTGCCTCCCGCCTAATGGCTGATCATCCAGGGCCGCCCGTTCGGGTTGCCCTTCGGCGCGCCAGCCGGCGCGCCGGCCAGCTTCACCTTGCCCGCGCCCGCGCAGCACCCGCAGCCCGCGCCGTGCCCGCGCCCGGACTCCTTCGGCGCGTGCGCGCTGCGTTCGTTGATGGCGTGCGCGCGGCGCGACGCGGCCGGCATGCCGGCCAGCGACGGCGCGGCGACCAGCGCGCGCTCGGCGAAGCTGCCACAGGACGGGCAGGCGCAGGGGTCGTCGCGGCGCGACATGGGCCGCAGCGCGGCAAAGTCGCCGCAGTCGCGGCAGCGGTAGTCGTAGGTCGGCATGCGGTGGCCTCCGGTCTGGTTTGCGGGCGCGGC
>NZ_AQPL01000346.1:0-27642 GCF_000395345.1 Cupriavidus sp. WS
CTCGAACACCGTGGCCGGCGCCTGCTCGGCCAGGGAGCGGGCGATGCCGCCGAACATGGCATGCGGGCCGGTCAGCACCACCACCACGCTCGCGCTGCCGCTGACCACCGCGGTGCCCATCAGCACCATGTTTTCCAGCGTGCCCGGCTCGGTGCCGGCGGTGCTGTCCAGCGCGAACTTCTCCACCGGCAACGACTCCCCGGTCAGGGGCGCCTGGTTAACGAAGAGATCCTTCGAGGCCAGCACCCTGGCATCGGCCGGCACGAGGTCGCCGGCGGCCAGGTGGACGATGTCGCCCGGCACCAGTTCGCCGATCGGCAGTTCACGCGTGGCGGGCGGATCGGCCGGGCCGGCCCGGCGCTGCGTCGCCGCGGTGGTATGCACCATGGCGCACAGCGCCGCCGCCGCGCGCCCCGAGCGGCGCTCCTGCACGGTTGCCAGCCCGACGCTGAGCAGCACCATCACCGCGATGACGGCCGCGGCATCGAAATTGCTGATGCTGGCCGACACGATCGCCAGCACCAGCAGCAGCACGTTGAGCGGATTGAGCAATTTGAGCAGCAGCTCGAGCGCGGCCGCGCGGGTGTGCTGGCGCTCGGCCTGGTTGGGGCCGTAGCACTGCAGGCGCCGCGCGGCTTCGTCCTCGCTCAGGCCGTCCGGGCTGGCGGCCAGTTCCTCCAGCAGCACGGCAGCCGGCACCCTGGCCGCGCGCAGCAGCGCCTGCGGGATGCCGCCGGAGGTGGCGGCATCCGGCGCGGCCGGCGCACCGCCGGGCACGGCCCCGCACGCATCTGGTCCGCGTTTCATTTCAGTGCGACATCAGCACTGGCAGCGTCATGCTCGACAGCATGGTCCGCGTCACGCCGCCCAGCACCAGCTCGCGCAGGCGGCCACGGCCATAGGCGCCCATCACGATCAGGTCGGCATTGAGCTCCGCCGCGCGCGACAGCAGCAGCTCGCCGATCACGGTGTCCGTCCCTTCCGGGCACTGCTCGGTATCGGCGTCGATGCCGTGATGGCGCAGCGCGGCCACCGCATGGCCAGGGGCGCTGGCGTCCGGGCGCGCCGGCGCGCCCTGCGCGCAGAACACCCGGGCCTGGCCGCCGGCGAGCAAGGGGATCGCGTCGTGCAAGGCGCGCGCGGCCTCGCGGCTGCCATTCCAGGCCAGCACGGCGCGCGTGCCGGGCACCTCGAACGTGCCCGCGAACGGCACCACCAGCGCGGGCCTGCCGCTGTCCAGCACCAGCGCCTCCAGGAACTGGGTCGCGACGAAGCTGTCCGGATCCGACGGATCGTATTGGCCGGCGACGACGAGGCCGGCCTCCCGCACCTCGCGCAGCGCCATCATGAGGGGGTCTCCCTGCACGGCGCGCCATTCGGCTTCCAGGCCCAGTTCGCGGGTGACCTCGTGAAAACGGCTGCGCACCGCCTCGCGCGCGTCGTCGCGCCGCCGGCGGTCTTCGTCCACGTAGGCCGGCGCGCCTTCCATCAGATAGAACCAGGAGACATCCGGCACGAAGCTGGCATAGAGCCCGATCAGCCTGGCGCGCTGCGCCACCGCCAGACGCGCGGCCATGCGCAGCCGCTCCAGCGCGCGCGGGCTGGTATCCAGGTGAACCATGATGCTGGCGTATTCCATGACCTTCCTTGTGGTTCGGGAACCGGGTCCCCGGGGGTGAGAGATTCCGGGCCGCCGCCGCCCGCGATCGGGAGGGATCGGGGCAGCCCTGGCCAAGCCTTGATTGAGTCTACCTGCTCGCCATTGCCGCAGAAGAGGTGCCACCGTTGCCGGCTTGCGCTAGATCAAGCCTCGGAGCGGCCTCCGGGATAACATTCCAGTCACCCGCGCCCGTCGCCCCACGGATCCCTGCTTCCCGATGTCTGTGCTTCCCGATCTGCCCCTCGTGCCGGCGCCCCGGCGCCTGAATCCCTCCCCTGACGCCCGCGCATCCGGAGCGCGATAAGCGATGAAAATCAAGCGCGGCTGGAGTATCGCGGCACTGCTGCTGGCCATGTTCGCCGCCGGCGCCCTGTGGTGGCTCGGCGCCCGCCGCGATCCGTGGCCGCCGTATCTCGTTCACAGCAACGGGCGCATGGAGATCGGCCGGCTCGACGTGGCCGTGAAATACGGCGGCCGCGTGGTCGACCTGCCGGTGCGCGAGGGCGACACGCTGCCCGCCGGCGCCGTGGTCGCCCGCCAGGATGACGCCGAACTGCAGGCCCAGCTCAACCTGGCCACCGCCGCGCGCGAGCGCGCCGTGCAGGCCGCGTCGCGGGCGCAGGCGGAAATCGATGCGCGCGCGAGCCGCCAGCGGCTGGCGCGGCTGGAGCTGACCGAGGCGGCCAAGCTCTACCAGGACAGCCAGATTTCCGCGGTGGAGCGGGACCGCCGCCAGCTTGGCCTGGATGGCGAGAGCGCGGGCGTGGCCGGCGCGCGCGCCGCGCTCGGCGAGGCCCGCGCCGCGGTGGTGGAGGCCGATGCCCAGATTGCCCGCCTGAAGATCCTGCTGGACGACAGCGTCATCCATGCGCCCGTGGCGGGCCGCGTGGAGTATCGCGTGATCGAGGTCGGCGCGGTGCTGCCGGCGGGCGGCCGCGTGGTGTCCCTGCTCAATCTGGCGGACATGTACTTCACGGTGTTCCTGCCGGCCGGCGCCGCCGGCAAGCTGGCCATCGGCGATGAGGCCCGCATCGTGCTGGACGCGATGCCGGACGAGCCGATTGCGGCGCGGATCGGCTTCGTCGCCGCCGAGGCGCAGTTCACGCCCAAGTACGTGGAGACCGATGCAGAGCGGGCCAAGCTGATGTACCGGGTCAAGCTGCAATTGACGCCCGAGGTGGCGCAACACTACGCGGCGCGGCTGAAGGCCGGCATGACGGGCGACGGCTTCGTGCGCCTGGACGCCGCCCAGCCCTGGCCCGCCGCGCTGGCGTTGCGCAAGCAGCCAGCCTGACGCCGTGGCAAACCCGCTTCCCGGCGCGGCCGCGGCCATCCGCATCGATGGCCTCTCGCACCGCTACGGCGCCAGCGTGGCGCTGGACGACGTGTCGCTCACGCTGCCCGGCAATACCACCATCGGCCTGATCGGCCCCGACGGCGTCGGCAAGTCGACCTTGCTGGGCGTGATGGCCGGCGTCAAGCGCATCCAGCAAGGCAGCGTGTCGGTGCTGGGCGCGGATCTGCGCGAGCGCCGGGCGCGCGAAGCGCTGTTGCCGCGCGTGGCCTTCATGCCGCAGGGGCTGGGGCGCAACCTGTACCCGACGCTGTCGGTGGTGGAGAACATCGATTTCTTTGCCCGGCTGTTCGGCCTGGACGCGGGCGAGCGGCGCCGGCGCATCGGCCGGCTGCTCGCGGCCACCGGCCTTGCTCCGTTTCCGGACCGGCCCGCGGGCAAGCTCTCGGGCGGCATGAAGCAGAAGCTGGGGCTGTGCTGCGCGCTGGTGCACAACCCCGACCTGCTGATCCTCGACGAGCCCACCACGGGCGTGGACCCGCTCTCGCGGCGCCAGTTCTGGACGCTGGTGGACGACCTGCGGGCCGAGCAGCGGAACATGACGGTGATCGTCGCCACCGCGTATATCGAGGAGGCGCAGCGCTTCGAGCATCTGGTGGCCATGGACATGGGCAAGGTGCTGGTGTGCGACCGCACCGCCGAGGTACTGGCGCGCGCCGGCACCAGCGACCTCGAACAGGCTTACGTCTCGCTGCTGCCGGCCGCGCGGCGCGGCGACGCCACGGGCCTGGCGATGCCGCCGCGCCCGCCCGACGACGGCGAGCCCGCCATCGAGGCGCAGGGCCTGACGCGGCGCTTCGGCGACTTCACCGCGGTGGACAACGTCAGCTTCCGCATCGAGCGCAGCGAGATCTTCGGCTTTCTCGGCTCCAACGGCTGCGGCAAGACCACCACCATGAAGATGCTGACCGGGCTGCTCGACGCCACCAGCGGCACCGCGCGGCTGCTCGGCCAGACCATCGACGCCGGCGACATGCGCACGCGCATGCGGGTGGGCTATATGTCGCAGGCGTTCTCGCTCTACGAGGAGCTCACGGTACGGCAGAACCTGGACCTGCACGCCCGGCTCTACCGCATGGAGGGCGACGCGGCGCGGCGCGCGGTGGCGCAGGCGCTGCTGGATTTCGAGCTGGAGCCCTGCGCCGACGCGCAGCCGGCCGCGTTGTCGCTCGGCATCCGCCAGCGCCTGCAACTGGCCGCGGCGTGCCTGCACCACCCGGAAGTGCTGATCCTCGACGAGCCCACCTCGGGCGTGGACCCGGGCGCGCGCGACATGTTCTGGCGCCACCTGGCGCAGCTTTCGCGCCAGCAGCGCGTGACCATCTTCGTCTCCACCCACTTCATGAACGAGGCCGCGCGCTGCGACCGCATCTCGTTCATGCATCGCGGCCGGGTGCTGGCGGTGGGCACGCCGGCGGCGCTGCAGGAAAGCCGCCACGCGCACACGCTGGAGGATGCCTTCGTCAGCTACCTGGAGGAAGCCGAGCGCCCGGCGCCCGGCGCCACCACGGCCACTGCCACCGCCGCCGTCGCCGCCGCGCCGGCCTTGCCCGTGCCGCCGGCACCGGCAGTGCCGCCGGGCGGCAGGCGCGCGGCCGGGCCGGGCGGCTCGGCGCTGGCGCGCACGTGGGCGTTCGGCCGGCGCGAGGCCATGGAACTGGCGCGCGACAAGCTCAGGCTCGCGTTCGCCATCCTCGGCCCCATCGTGCTGCTCTGCGCCGCGGCGTGGAGCGTGTCGTTCGACGTGGAGAACGTGCGCTTCGCCGTGCTGGACCGCGACCAGAGCTTCGCCAGCCGCGAGCTGGCGGCGCAGTTCTCCGGCTCGCGCTACTTCGTCCGGACGGCGGCGCCGCAAAGCGGCGCGGAGGCCGAACGGCGCCTGCGCGCGGCGTCCGACATGATGGTGATCGAGATCCCGCCCGGCTTCGAGCGCGACCTGCTGGCCGGCCGGCGGCCGCAGGTGGCTTTCCGCATCGACGGCTCCAGCCCGTTCCCGGGCGCGACCACGCGCGCCTACGTCAGCGGCGTGCTGCTGGCCTATGCCGATGCGCAGATGCGCGCGCTGCCGGCCCGCCCGGCGGCGCTGCCGGTGTCGATCGAATCCCGCTTCATCTACAACCAGGAATTCCGCAGCATCTACGCCATCACGCCGGGCATCGTCATGCTGGCGCTGATCCTGATCCCCACCATGCTGACCGCGCTCGGCGTGGTGCGCGAAAAAGAGATGGGGTCCATCACCAACCTGTATGCCTCCCCGGCCAGCGTGGGCGAATACCTGATCGGCAAGCAGATGCCCTACGTGGCGCTGGCCATGATCAGCTACCTGACGCTGGTGGCGCTGGCGATCGTGCTGCTTCAGGTTCCGCTCAAGGGCTCCTTCCTCGCCCTGTCGCTGGGCGCCGCGCTGTTCGTGCTGGCCGCGACCGCGCTCGGCCTGCTGGTGTCGACCTTCGTGCGCTCGCAGGTGGCGGCCATCTTCGGCACCGCCATCCTGTGCCTGATCCCGTCCGTCAACTTCTCCGGCCTGCTGTATCCGGTCTCCACGCTGACCGGCAGCAGCTACTGGATCGGCCTGGGATTTCCGTCGTCGTGGTTCCAGCTGGTCAGCCTGGGCAGCTTCACCAAGGGCCTGGGCGCGGGCAGCTTCGGCACCATGTACCTGGCGCTGCTGGGCTTCGCGCTGCTGTACCTGGCCGGCGCGCGGCTGCTGTTGCGCAAGCAGGAGGCCTAGGCGGGAGATGCCGAGATGAACCAGTGGTGCAAGAACGTGGCGCGGCTGTGCGGCAAGGAACTGCGCAGCCTGTCGAGCGACATCACGCTGATGGTGCTGATCGCGTTCGCCTTCACGCTGGCCGTGCATTCGGTGGCCAGGGGCATCAAGGCGGAGGTGTCGAACGCATCGGTGGCCATCGTGGACGCCGACCACTCCGAACTCTCGCGCCGCCTGCGCAACGCGATCCGTCCGCCCTATTTCAAGACGCCGGTCGACGTGGACAGGCACGCGGTGGACGAGGAGATGGACCGCGGGCGCTACATCTTCGCCATCGAGATCCCGCCGCGCCTCGAAGCCGACGTGCTGGCCGGCCGGACGCCGGCGGTGCAGGTGCTGGTGGACGCCACGGCCATGACGCAGGCGGGGCTGGGCGCGGCCTACCTGCAGCAGATCTTCACGCGCGAGGTGCTCGAATTCCTGCACGCCCCGGACGCCGAGGCCCAGCTCCCGGTGCGCGTGGAAAGCACGGTCATGTTCAACCCCAACACCGAATCGCACTGGTTCACCTCCACCATGCAGATCGTGGTCAACATCACCGTGCTGGCCATCATCCTGGTCGGCGCGGCGGTCATCCGCGAGCGCGAGCACGGCACCATCGAGCATCTGCTGGTGATGCCGGTGCGCGCCAGCGAGATCGCCGTGGCGAAGATCCTCGCCAATGGCGCGGTGATCTTCGTGGCCTCCCTGCTGTCGCTATGGCTGGTGGTCCACCTGTGGCTGGAAGTGCCGGTCTCGGGCTCGCTGGGGCTGTTCGCGCTGAGCACCGCGCTCTACCTGTTTTCCGTCACGGCGCTGGGCATGTGGCTGGCCACCGTGGCGCCGTCGATGCCGCAGTTCGGCCTGCTGGCGGTGCCGACCTACGCCGTGGCCTACCTGCTGTCCGGCGCCGCCACGCCGGTGCAGAGCATGCCGGCGGCGATGCAGCATGCGGTGCAGTTCCTGCCGACCACCCAGTTCGTCACCCTGACCCAGGCCATCCTGTTCCGCGGCGCGGGCCTGGACGTGGTCTGGCCGCAGTTGCTGGGGGTCACGGCCGCGGGCGGCATCTTCCTGGCGCTGGCGCTCACGCGCTTCCGCTCCATGCTGACGCAGCAGGGCTAGGCCATCATGCCCTGTCGCGCTCCCCCTGCCGCGCTCCCCGTTTCCCGGGCATGCACACACAACGCAAGCGGACTCCTGCCTTGAACACCAGCACCGGCACCAGCACCAGCACCAGCATCCATACCCGCACCGGCCCGGGACCTGTCCTCGCCGGCGTCATCGCCTGCTGCATCGCCGGCCTGGCCGGCTGCACGACGGTAAGCGTCGCCGTGCCCGACGGCATCGCCGTGCCGGCCGCGTTCACGCAGGCCCCTGCCGCCGGCGCGCCGGAAGCAAAGCAGGACCTGTCGCAGTGGTGGCGGAACTGGGACGACCCCGCACTGACGCAGCGGGTGACCCAGGCCCTGCAAGCCAATCCGGACCTGCGCGCGGCGCAGGCGCGCGTGGCCGAAGCGCGCGCCATCGGGCGGGCAGCCGATTCGGCGCTCTACCCCACGCTCTCCGCGCAGGCGCAGGCCGCGCGCGGCGTGACCGACCTGCGCAGCCCGGCCGGCCTGCCCGACATGTCGCCGGGCGTGGAAGGCTACCTGGCCGGCGCGACCGTGGCCTGGGAGGCCGACATCTTCGGCGGCCGCCGCAGCGACGCGCAGGCCGCGGCGGCGATCGCGCTCAGCGCCGAGGCGCAATGGGGCGGCACGCGCCTGGCGATCGCCGCCGACGTGGCCGAAAACTACCTGGCGGCGCGCGGCCTGCAGCGCCGCCTGCAGCTGCTGGACCGCAGCACCGCCACCGTGGCGCAACTGCTGCGCTACACCCGCGCGCGCCAGGCCGCCGGCCAGGCCCTGGCGTATGACATCGAACGCGTGAGCGAGCAGCTCGGCGCGCTGCAGGCGCAGCGGCCCATGCTGCTGAACCAGATCGCCATCCGCGAGCGCCGCCTGGCCGTGCTCGCCGGCGAAGCGCCCCAGCGCGCCGCCGCGCTGCCCGCGCCGCCGCCGTTCTTCGTGCCGCCCCCGCCCGCCGGGCAGATACCGTCCGAGGTCATCCAGCGGCGGCCCGACGTCCGCGCCACCGCCGCGCTGGTGCAGGCGCAGGCCGCCAGGCTCGGCAGCGCCAAGGCGGACATGTTCCCGCGCTTCTACCTGACCTTCCTCGGCCAGGACGGACGCCTGCACCTGGACGGGCTGCCCGCGCTGAGCGGCACCGGCGGATTGCTGGGCGTGGGCGTGCAATTGCCCATCTTCACCGCCGGGCGCATCCAGGCCGGCATCGATGCCGCCGACGCCCGCCTGCAAGCCGCGCAGGCGAGCTACGACACCACCGTGCTGCGCACGCTGGAAGAAGTGGACAACGCCTACAGCCTGCGCCACAGCCTCGACCAGCGCGGCGCCACACTGGATGCGGTGGTGGCCACCGCGCGGCGCAACAGCGAAAGCGCCGTGCGCCTCTACGAAAGCGGCCGGCGCACGCTGCAGGACGTGCTGGATGCGCGCATCGACGCGCTCCAGCGCGAGGACGAGCAGATCCAGGCGCAGACCGGCCAGGCCATCGCCACGGTCCAGTTGTACCGGGCGCTTGGCGGCGGATGGCCTGCGGGGGAGTGACGGACGCGAGCGAATGCGCGGTGGCGCGCGCTGGCCGTGTCGCATACGGCCAGGCCAGCGTTGCGAAACGCCGGGTCGCTGCCAGCTTGCGGGTATGGAGGAAAGGCGGAGGAAGGTCCGGGCAGCCGACGCGATGGGTAGCACTGGCGATGAGCAGACCGGTGTAGCCAGTTGACGGGCCACAAAAAACAAAACCCCGGAAGACCGCGATCTTCCGGGGTTCTGCCGCCATTACGATTTGTAGTGGCGGAGACGGAGTCTGCCAAATACCGATCCAAGGCAGTTCAACGGCATCCAATATTTCTCAATAAATTCAATAGCTTGCACCGTCCCTCCGTCCAATGTACGCTAGCATCTTCCAACCCCATCCAACGTTTCCTGATGGGCTGAATGATGGGCCAGAATTCGATGCTAACCGACAAACAAGCAAGAGCACTCAAGCCAAACGACAAGCCTGTCTTCGATGGGAAAGTCACTGGGCTACTGCTGACACCAGCAAAATCCGGCTGCAAATGGACTCTGCGCTTCACCAGCCCGACGACAGGCAAACGACGCGACGCGGGTCTTGGCACCTATCCCGAAACGTCAATTGCAGAGGCACGCGAAAAGGCGCTCGCCATGCGCAAGCTCATCGACAATGGGGAAGACCCCATCGACCAGCGGAACCGAGAACGCGAAGCCGCCGCTGTTGTCGCGGCGGCCCTCACTTTCGAGAAAGCGGCCCGCCAAGTGCATGAAGAACTCAAGCCTGGCTGGAAGAACAAGAAGCATGCAGCGCAATGGATCAGCACGCTCGAAACCTATGTATTTCCGAAGATAGGAGCAAGAAAACTGGATGCGATCACGCCCGCGGATTGCGCCGATGCCCTGCGTCCGATCTGGCTGTCGAAGGCTGAAACGGCTGGTCGCACCCGACAAAGAATGCACGCCGTCATGCAATGGGCCTGGGCACATGGCCACATCGCGGCAAATCCGCTTACCGTTATCGACCACATCCTGCCAAAGCAATCGGGAAAGAAGACCCACCAACCTGCCATGCCGTGGCGGCAAGTTCCGACGTTCGTCTCTCAGCATCTCAAGGAGATTGATGCTGGCGACAGCACGCGCATGGCCCTCCTGTTCCTGATCCTCACCGCGACACGCAGCGGCGAGATTCGCGGTGCGACCTGGGCTGAGTTCGATCTACGTAATCGCGTCTGGAGCATTCCAGCGGATCGGATGAAAGCTGCCGAAATGCACCGTGTGCCACTGTCGGAAAAAGCGGTCTCGCTACTCGAAAGGATAAAGGAACGTCAATTGCACGATACGCTAGTCTTTCCCTCCCCGCGGGAAAAGATACTTAGCGACATGACCCTCACAGCATTCCTTCGTAGGGCCAAGGCCGAAAGCGATACCCCCGGCCGCTTTGCTACGGCCCATGGATTTCGATCAAGCTTCCGCGACTGGGCAAGTGAGCACGGCTACGCGCGCGATCTTGCAGAGCGGGCACTTGCACATACCGTCGCTAACAAAGTTGAGGCGGCTTACCATCGCACGGACTTACTGGAGCAGCGGCGGCCGCTGATGGAGTCGTGGGCGAACCATGTCTACGCCTCGGTGGCTCCCACAGAATCATAATCCCCAGGTTCGGACAACACTCCCCTTGCTCCTCCATCGCCGCAGCTATAGGCCAACAGAGTAACTGTCTAGCTACAAACAGTTCACAAGCTTCATCTCCAGAACAGTAGCCATTACGGTCTCCGACTACAAAAACACTTACACCAACCGGCCAATACAATCAACAATTGATATTCGACCAATGAAACTAAAAAACGGCCTTGATATACCTACAATACTATTTTTTTTGCCGCGATATCCGCTCGACTTGTTTAGGCTTGACTATCCTCCGACCACTCCAGAATCGTCGATCACCATTCAATACCTTCGCTCTAAAATAAAATTCAGGCTCCGTCAATATTACGACAAATCTTAATGCCATCTCACCATTCATCTTTCCACACTGAATGTGGTCTCGCACATAGAACTCCACCGTCCCGAATACCGGCAGCACCTCACGAGAAGCCATTTCTATTAATCTATCAAAGAGCCAAATGACATTATTTTTTGTAAACAACAAAACCTCAATATAATACCTGCCACCTTCATCTTGCTTCAAGAAGATTGCGTGCCCAAGATATTGATCTCTCAATTCATGTTTTAGATTCCTAGCCAAGCCGTTTCGTAATCTTCGCATGGCATCATAAATCTGCACCGCCAATCCTTTGAATTGCAGTCGATATACATGCAAGCCTTCATGAGACATAACTATCGTACTTGTCAGTCGCAGCATGCTACTCTGAACTTTTTCCGCAGCTTTCCGCCAAGAATTGATCTCCCGCACAAGCTCCTTTGACTTTGCCTCCCGCTCAAGAGCTTTATCAAAATGGTCATACAAGGATCGGCGAGTCTCCTCGCAATCCTTTAACCTAGCCTTGCGATCCATTATAAGTTTCGGCACCGCAAGACGCCGGATATCTTTTGGATCATTTCCGTACACACCTTGGCTACCGGCCCATTCCAAAATGACATCCACACACAAACGAAAATATGGATGGCGACACTCCCGATGATGATTCACCGAAATCTTCACCACTTCATTGAGAATATCCTCAGAAAACACCAAGCCCACAAAATTCTCAAGGTCATAATTTCTCGAGTAATTCACCACATCATTCTCAACCTTAAAAATTGACCTCCTGCCTCTACGGTATTCAATTATCAGACCGGCAATCCATACCGATATTCCTTTGACAGTCCGAATAAATCGATCCGCATCTCTCCCCCAGAACTCCTCCACCTGCTCAATGCTCGGCTTTCCCAGCATCAGTTTATACTCCACTCCATTTAAAAACCCTCGCAAAAATCAATACTTCATTTCAGCAAATACCCAACGGGTACGTAGCCCTGCAAATTCTGCTCGGAGCACAGCAAAGTATCGAAAGAATTATTAGGTTAGCACGAAGTGGTAGCAGAGTTGGTAGCAGCAGCATCGTATACTTGGTTCTCAGTGGGCTTCTAGTTAGTTCTGATGAGCTATTTGTTAGTTCATCAGAGATATAAAGTTAGTTCCCAAGCTAGCAAACTCGTTGGGAAGCACCGCACCCGATGCTACTGTGGAACCCCATGTCTCCATCAGGACTGCATGCGGGATGCTTGATGCCCCTCGGGATCTAGCGAAGACTGATAGCAGCGAGACTGGACAATTCGGAAGAATATGCCTGAGGCACAAGAGCCACAATAACGAAGGATGTTCACGACCAAGCTCCAGTAATGACTGGTCGTCCATCACCCTCCAATTTAGGAAAGTAATAAGGTAGCAGAGAAGTAGTATAGCAATGGAGAAATGGAGAAGTAGCAGAGAAATAATAACTCAACAAGGCAGCATGATATAGCAGCTCCAACAGTACCGGCAAGAATGAGCTGACTCGAAGTCGCCAACATGTTCCCTTTGATTGACCACCAGAGAACCTGATAAGGACGCGATCATGCTGAACTCAACAATCGACATACCCGATATACTCAGAGTCAACCATACTCCAACATGGGATGTCATCGAGGTAGAGGATGTACCAACCATATGGGAAGTTGGAGAGTACAGCAAACTGTTCAAGAAGCTTGTGAGCTTCCTCGAAGCCGTACTCTATACTCAGGACAAGGCCTATGTAATTCAGGAACGACATGGTCGACGGTCAGTAAAGGAGTGCTCAAAGCTGGCAACCCACTTCCGTCACTTCGGTTATCTGCATAGCGTGCTCTTTGAGCACTATGTCTACACGCCGGATATTGAGCTATTCCGTCGCTGCCATATAACCCACCCTGGAATTGGAGCTTGCTTATTTACTAGTCCTCGACGGTATGTCGCTGACGGGCGCATGGAGGCCGAGGTATTCGATGAGTTCATTGCGTACCTACGCGATGAAGCCATCCGATTGGGAATCAAGAAAGAGCTCCACGACTGGCGGTACGGACAGACAAGCATACAGCGAGAGCTCATTAAGGCTTACCTTCGTACTATGCCGATCCGAACGACGAAGCTCCTGGCTGTCCGTTGTGAACTGCAATACAGGGAAGAGGCAGTTACTGAGGAAGATATTGTCTTTCGGGAGGCCTTCGGTACTCACATGGGCATCGAGCGCTCTCACATTCACGATAAATACAGGGCCGAATATCGAGGTCGAATCGACATCAAGGAGGCCATGAATCATCGGAAGCGCTTCTTCTCCAACCCTCATGGGAAAGATGCCGAACTCTTCAAATATCTCATTGGCTATGTCTGGAAGATCGAACAATCGACAGCCATTCATCACCATGTCCTGCTCATTTTCGATGGCCAGAGGGTTCGAGATGATATTCAACGCATCGAACACGTGTTCAATCGGTGGGAGGCGATAACCGGTGATGCCGGGTATGGTCACAGTACTCACTATCGGAAGAAAGTGCTGATCGATCAAGGTCGGTGGGACTTCGGAAACATTGACTGCCGAGATACCGCAGCGCTCGAGAGAATGATCGACAACGTTGCCGAGTACTTCACGAAGGACGGCCAACTTCTTCGTGTAAAACCCAGTCTCAAAGCACGCGCGCTGACGATGGGCCGTGCGATAAAAAAGCGTACTAAAGGGCCTGGGCGCCCTCGCTCGACTCCTTGCTGATCAGATACTGAGCCACTGCCAATGCCTCCAAGTGCTTTCATACGGACATTCTTGGTGGCCACACATGTGTCTCCGCCTGGCAGCTTTGACACCACGCATATAGCGCGTCGTACATCACCATGCCGTGTTCAAGCATTTCATGGTCGTCGGCGAAAACGTGAGACAGTCCCAATGAAATCGCATAGAGCCCGCTGGACTGCGGCGTCAGGTCCAGCCGTGATGTATCCGCGCCGCGCACGACTCCGGCCATTTGCTGCAGGGCCGGATCACCACCAAGGTTGTACTTGGCGAGGAAGGCATCGAAGCTGCAAAGCTCGCCCACATGCGTAAGTTCGACACCGGGGATGTCATAGGGAACTGCGCCACTCTCGTTGGCGATGCGCAGGACATCCCCGGCCTGCACGTACAAGAAGTCCGGTGTTTCGTCGATAAAGCGCGCGATCAGCCAAGGACAGGCGATACGATCGATCTTGGGGCGCTCCCGCGTAATCCATTGCATGACAGCCTCCGCTAGTTTGCGGGATGAACAGCTTGCTGCTGTAGGGCCGCCAGACGGTCGGCCACGTGTTTCCAGTGGATGTTCTGCATGAACGCGTCCACATAGGCCGCTGCCTTGGCGCCGTAGTCCATCTGGTAGGAGTGCTCGTACATATCGAGCGCCAGGATGGGTGTAGCACCTGCGAGCGTATGGGCGTGATCCGACGCCCACTGGTTGACGAGGCGCCGGTTGCGCGGCGAGTAGGTGAGCAATACCCATCCCGAGCCGCCGCCAAGCGCCTTGCCCATTGCCGTGAATTCGGCTTGCCAGCGTGCGAGCGAACCGAAATCGCGCTCGATAGCGGCCTTCAGATTGCCTTCCAGCGGCCCACCATCACCTAGGCTGTCGAAATAGACCTCATGCAAGATCATCGAGTTTGTGGCGAGCAGTTCCTCGCGCTTCAACCCATTGAGCACGAACACGGGCGAGGTCGCCGCATCCATGACAGCAAGCTCGGCCGCAATGGCGTTAAGTCGCTTTACCGCACCACCATAGTTGTTCTCGTAGTGACTGACGATCAGTTTCTCGGACAGGCCAGGCAGCCTGGCTGAATCGCATGAGAGCGGTGTCATCTGGTAAATCATGGCGTCTCCTGTGGCAAGTCAGTGATGCAGCAGCGGATAGGCCACGAGCCCGATCAAGGCAGCACCCGCAACGATCATGGGCTCGGACAGCTTCTTGAACTTCAGCAGCAGCGCAACGGTGACTAGCGCCAGCAGCACGGTGGGAATATCGACGATCGAGCGCTTGGCGAGCACGATGACCGCTCCTGTAATGGCACCGATGGCCGCTGCGGTAACGCCATCCACGAACGCCAGGATGCCCGGCAGCTTGCCGTACTTCTTGAAGTACGGCGCCGGCAGAATCGTGAAGAGGTAGCACGGCAGGAATGTCGCAGCCGCTGCCACGCAGGCGCCTGGCAGGCCCGCGACCAGATAGCCAATGAAGCCGACGGTGATGACGACCGGGCCAGGCGTGATCATTGCCACCGCCACGGCGTCGACAAACTGCTTGTCGTTCAACCAGTGGTGTTCCGTCACCACACCGCCGTACAAGAACGGCACGATGGCGAGCCCCGAACCGAAGACGAACGCGCCGGCTTTGGCAAAGAACACACCGATCTGCGAGAGCAGAGGCCAGTCCACAGTGCTCAGCAGGTTGCTCGCCGCCGGCAAGGGCATTGCGGCTATCGCATTCAGCTTGCCTTGACGCAGCCACTTGGGCGGCGCACGCCAAAACCAGACCAGCACGCCGGCCGCGAGAAACAACCAGGCCACCTCCGACTCCGTAATGACCGTCACTGCGGTGAGAACCAGGTAGATGAACCACAGCAGTTTGTCTTTGCCCACGCTCTTCTTGGTCAGCTTGTAGGCACTGATCGCGATGATGCCGATGACGGCCGCACCCACGCCATAGAACACCGACTGCATCCACGTCAGCCCACCGAAGCGCACGTACGCCCAGCCGAGCGCCAGCACTATCAGGAAGGATGGCAACACAAAGGCGATCCCGACGAGCGTGGCACCCAGGATGCGGTAGTGCACATAGCCAAGATAGATCGCCAACTGGGCCGCCAGCGGCCCTGGCGCCAGTTGTGCCAGCGCGATGCCCTCCTTATAGTCGGCATCGGTGATCCACTGCCGCGCATCGACCAGGTCACGGTGCATGTAGCCGGCGAGGGCCACCGGGCCGCCAAAGCCCAAGGTGCCAAGCCGCAGGAAGTAAAGCACCAGTTGCCGTAGCGTGTATCCGGGGCGCTTCTGAGTTGACTGCGCCGAGGAGGTATCGGTTGGTTGGGGCGAGTTCATCGTCAGCCTTGAAGGGTGAGCCTGATTGGTGGAAAGTGGTTAGCGCCTGCGGCTGCTGGAGAAATGCGCATGGAGCGAATCGAGGACATGGCTCATCTCGCCCAGCAGGGCATCGTCATCGGGCAGCCTCTCGCGGGCACCGGTCAGTACGGCCTCAAAGCCGCTCGCTTCCGCGACGGGCGTGCCGCCGATGTCGAGTACATGAATCATCTGGCCGAGGCGCGTCAGTCCTTTGTCCTCGTCGAGCCCAAAGCTGGCGAGCAGCACCTCAAAAGAAACGCGGTCGCCGACATGCGTGAAGGTTGCGCCGTCGAAATCGAATCCCAGCGCGTCGTCCGGGCATTGGCGAACGTCGTCGAGCCAGAGAAACGTGGCATGGGGGTCGATGAAGCGCCGGATCAGCCAGGCACATGCGATCCGGTCCACCCAGAGGTGCCGGCGGGTTGCCCAGCGCCTTCCCTGATATTGGCTGGGATCGCGTCGCGGAATTCTGCCGGCTACCTCGTGCGGTTCGCCCGGCGACAGCAGGATATCGACGGCCGCGTTGAAGTCGCGCCATTGCGCTTCCGCTCGCGCCGACGCGTCGTTGGGGAAAAAATCGATATGCCGGATCGCGTCGAATCCCCGGCCGTGACGGCGCACCAGGCGCAGCAGTTCCGCTTCGTCCGCGTCGCCCAACGTTGCGCGCGCGCCGGAGAGTTCGGCCGTCCAGGCCGCATACTCGGCAGACCGGTCGAACAATGCGCGATACTCGGCATCTTCCTGTGCATCTTTCGTCTGGACCGAGAGGATCCAGACTTTGCCGTCCTCGCTGGTCGCGTCCTCGGCCATCTTTTCGAGCTGGCCGCGCAATCCCGGCTGATCGGGCAAAAGATAGGCGCCATCGCGCAGTGGTGCGCCGCCGAGCGACTTGATGCCGCGCCACAGTCGCATGCGCGGAGTAGCGGACGATGTCGGCAGGCTGACGATCAGCAGCAGCCAGGTGGCCCGGGGGCTCGATTGGAGAGGAATCATGCGCCAAGCGTAGCCGTCCGTAGCCTTGTCTTCAATGTTGTAGAGACCTCTACAATCTCGAAAATTGGATACAGGTGCGAGGGTGTTTGCTGTCGCGCGCCGTATTAGCTAGGTCAAGGGTATGGAGATGAGCAATGGCTGACGTCGACGAATGGCTTAATAGCGCCTCAAAAATCACATTTGAGGCATCTTCCGGCACGCGCGTCGCAGCCATTCAGCAGCGCATCGCAGCAGAGCCGACGCAGGAAGTACTCGTGGCGCGCCACGATGTGTGGCGCGCTGTCCTGTGCGCTGCCGTTGCGGCGCTGGTGGCCTATGCGGCAATGGACCGGGTAGCGACGAGCCTGATGGTCAAGACAGCGCCGACATGGGTCGCCACGCCTTCTGCCGCGTCGCCGTTCGGCTTGCTGATAGGCGAATGATGACGCCGCGAACTCGACGTCTATCCATTTCCACGCTGGTTGGAGCGCTGGTCGGCATCTCTGTGGCCATCGCAGGTGTCTATGCCACGCGTTCCGCGCATGACCGACATACCGACTTGCATGAAATGCTGCACGAAGCTGTGCCGCTCGACGCCAATGAGCGCGAAATTCTGGAGCTGAAAGAAGAGGCATTTGCGCAGCGCCGGCGGGAAATCGAGATGCGGTTGCGGGCTGCGAACGGCAAGCTGGCGGACGCCATTGCCAGAAATCCGAACTGGTCGCCCGAGGTGGAGGCCGCGATCCAAGAGGTCGAGCGCGCAGCCGGCGACCTGCAGCGCGCCACGTTGGTCCACGTGTTTGAAATGCGTGCAGGCCTCAAGCCCGAGCATCGGCCTGCATACGACCACGTCCTTGTCGATGCGCTTCGCCGTGGATCGCAGTGAATCTGGACGACGCGGACAGGCTGCTCGCCCGACAGGCGGCTGACGGCAACCAGCGCGCATTCGGCCAGCTCGTGGAACGACATGGCATCGCCCTGGCCCAGGCTGCGCGCAGTTTCGGCGTTCCCGAAACCGACATTGACGACGTCGTGCAGGATACCTTTGTCGCCGCATGGCACGCGCTTGATGATTTCGATCCGGACAGGCCATTCCGCGCCTGGCTTTTCCGTATTGGGCTGAACAAGATGCGGGACCTGTATCGCTTCCGGCGCGTCAGGCAATTTCTTTTTGGTGCCGAGGACCTTGGCGAAATGGAGCTAGCAGGCGGCGTCGCCAATGAAGAGCCCGGCCCGGAACAGCGCGTGGCGGCTCGCCGGGATCTGGCGCGTGTGATCAGGACCCTGGACAAGCTGGACAGGAGCTCGCGCGAAGCCATCGTGCTGACGGCCATTGTAGGGATGTCCCAGCCGGAGGCGGCAGCCGTGCTGGGGATGAGCGCGAAGGCCGTCGAAGGGCGAATCGCGCGCGCGCGGGCCAAACTTGCCGCCGTGCTCGAAACCGTCTTGGAAAAATAAAACTGGAACTCGCCGAGGGGAAGCACCGACCTGCCTCGTATAGAGAGGGATAGCCGTCAACCGTCTCTCCTTTCGATGAAACAGGTGAACCTTTCGTTGCTTTGTCGACCTCGCTACATCGGCGCCGCAGTGTGGCTCGTGCCCGCAGCGTTGAGCCATGCCGCCGAGGCGCCTCCCTATTCGAATTTGTTGCAGCAATCGCTGGCACTTGCCCCGGCAATGGTTGCGCAGGCCGCCGATGTTCGAGCTGCCGGCGCAGATGCTGCCCAAGCGCGGGCGTGGCTCAATCCGCGGGTCGATACCGTGCTCGAGAACCTAGGCGCCCCGGCCAGCGATGGCGTGAGTCAGCGCCAGAACACCTACTCGATCACGCAGCCCTTTGAAATCGGGGGCAAGCGGGGAGCCCGCGTCGCGGTCGGCGAGCGCAACTTTGCCGCCGCACAGGCGCGGGAGCGGCAGGCGCAGGTAGCCTATGCCGCGGAACTCGCCGTCGCTTACGCAACGGCGGAAGCCATGCTGGGTCGCCAAGCGCTGGCAACCGAGAACCTGGCGCGCGCCAATGAGGAACTGGCAGCCGCGCGCGCCCTAGTCGATTCCGGGAAGGAGGCCAGCTTGCGCAGCGCGCAGGCAAAGGCCAGCGTGGCAGCGGCGCAGGCCACCGAGGCCGCAGCCATCAACGACGCCACGCAGGCTCTGGCAAGGTTGTCCGCGATGTCTGGCGCCGCTGAGCCCTACACCGCCCTTGCCAGTTCATTGCTGACCGCACTGCCAGCCATCCCGGGCGCATCCATGACGATCGGCGAGTCGCCGTCGGTGCGGGCCGCCGAAGCAGAACGCAGTGCGCTGGACGCACAGGTGGATGTCGAAAGACGGCGCTGGATTCCCGACGTCGGGGTCAGCGCTGGCATACGGCGTTACGGCTGGACCAATGCCAGTGGCTACGTGGTAGGTGTCACGGCCTCCATTCCGTTGTTCGACCAGAACCGCAACGGCATCAACGCCGCCGTCGAGCGAGTTGCGGCCGCCCAGGCGCGGCTGGACAGCGTCCGGCTGGAAGCCAATGCCGCGCGTCAGTCCGCCGTATCCCAGGTGGCCACAACGGAAAAGCAGCTCGTCGCGGCCAGCGAAGGAGAACAGGCCGCTGCACAAGCCTATCGCATGGGGCGCATTGGCTATGAATCAGGCAAGACGCCGCTAATGGAACTGCTGGCCGTGCGCCGTGCATTGGTCGAAGCCCGGCAACTGACGATCGACGCGCGCCTGGCGCGCGTGCGCGCTCTGGCGGCGCTGGCTCAGGTGGACGGCCGCCTGGCATTTGAGGAATCACGATGATGAAAAACGAGCGCCGGTCTGTGAACTGGCCGATGGTTGCGGGGGCGGCCGCAGTGGCGGCGGCTGTGGGTTTCGGTGCAGCGCGCCTGTCGGGATCGGAGAAGTCCTCCGCATCCTCGCTGGCAGCAGAAGTACAGAAGCCGGAAGCCGCCGCGAAGAAGCCCAGTGAACAGGAGGTCAAGATACCTGCCGCCTACCTTGCGGCCGCCAACATCGCCGTGGAGCCGGTGGCGAGCGCGGCAGTCGGCACGGAAATCCTGGCGCCGGCCACGGTGACAGCCGTGCCAGGCAGCGAAGCGGCCATCGCGTCGCGCGCCGCCGGCGCGGTGCAGCGCATCCAGCGCCGGCTCGGCGATGTCGTGCACGCGGGCGACGTGCTGGCCGTGGTCGATAGCCCCGACGCGGCTGCTATGGCGGCCGAGCGCAAGGTCGCGCAGGCCAAGGCCGATCTGGCGCGCAAGACCTACGAGCGCGAGGTGACGCTGTTCCAGCAAGGCGTCACGCCGCGCCAGGAAATGGAAGCGGCAAAGGCCGCGCTCGATGTCGCCCAAGCCGAGGCGCTGCGTGCTGCGACGGTGGCCCAGTCCGCGCATCTGTCCAGCGACGGGCGCTCGGTGGCGGTCGTGAGCCCGATTGCGGGCAAGATCACGGCGCAATCCGTGACGCTCGGCGCCTTCGTGGCCCCCCAGGCGGAGCTCTTCCGTGTGGCCGGAGCCGGCGCCGTGCAGGTGGAGGCCGCCGTGACCGCCGCCGACACGAGCCGCATTGCCGCTGGCAGCGACGCCACGATCCTGCTAGCCAACGGCTCGCCGCTACCAGCGCGCGTACAGGCCGTCACGCCGACGGCAACAGGCGCCGCGCGCGCCGCGACCGTGGTCGTGGAGCCGGTGCGGCCGACCGATCGCCTCGTCGTGGGCGAAGGTGTGCAAGTGCGCCTGCGCACGGCGGCGAGCGAGGCCGCGTCCCTTTCGGTGCCAGAAGACGCCGTACAGAACCTCGATGGCCGTGACGTCCTGTTCGTTCGCACGCAGGACGGCTTCCGCCCAAGGGCCGTGCTGGTTGGGACCCGTAGCGGCGGCGCGGCACAGATCCTCTCCGGCGTGCGGGCTGGTGAACAGGTGGCCACCCGCAACGCCTTCCTGGTCAAGGCGGAAATGAACAAGGGCGGCGGGGACGAGGAATGATCGAAGGTATCCTCAGCGGCTCGGTCCGCTATCGCTGGCTGGTGCTGTTCATGACGGCGGTCGTCGCGATGATCGGCGCCTGGCAACTCAACCTGCTGCCGATCGACGTCACGCCTGACATCACCAACAAGCAGGTCCAGATCAACACCGTGGTGCCGACGATGAGCCCGGTGGAAGTGGAGAAGCGCGTCACGTATCCGATCGAGACCGCGATCGCCGGCCTGAACGGTGTAGAGAGCACGCGGTCGATGTCCCGCAACGGCTTCAGCCAGGTGACTGTGATCTTCAAGGAAAGCGCGAACCTGTACTTCATGCGTCAGCAGGTATCGGAGCGGCTGGCGCAGGCGCGTCCGAACCTGCCGGAGAACGTCGAGCCGCAGATGGGACCCGTGTCGACCGGGCTTGGCGAGGTCTTCCACTACAGCGTCGAATACCAGCATCCGGACGGCACAGGCGCTCCCGTCAAGGACGGCGAGCCCGGCTGGCAGGGCGACGGCAGCTTTCTCACCGAGCGTGGCGAGCGTCTGGACGATCGCGTCTCCAGGCTGGCCTATCTGCGCACGGTGCAGGACTGGATTATCCGGCCGCAATTGCGCACGACGCCTGGCGTGGCCGACGTCGACTCGCTCGGCGGTTACGTCAAGCAGTTCGTCGTAGAACCCGACGCGGCAAAGATGGCCGCCTACGGCATCTCCTACGGGGAACTCGCCCGGGCACTTGAGGATGCCAACCTATCGGTCGGCGCGAATTTCATCCGGCGCTCGGGGGAATCGTATCTGGTACGCGCCGATGCCCGGATCAAGTCCGTCGACGAAATTTCCCGGGCGGTAATTGCCCAGCGCCAAAACGTGCCGATCACAGTGGCGCAGGTCGCTGCCGTCAAGATCGGCGGGGAATTGCGGTCCGGTGCCGCCAGCCGCAACGGCAACGAAACGGTGGTGGGCAGTGCGCTGATGCTCGTCGGCGCAAACAGCCGCACGGTGGCACAAGCCGTAGGCGACAAGCTCGAACAGATCTCGAAGACGCTGCCGCCGGGCGTGGTGATCGTTCCCACGCTCAATCGCTCCCAATTGGTAATTGCGACCATCGAGACGGTGGCGAAGAACCTGGTGGAAGGGGCGCTACTGGTGGCAGCGATCCTGTTCGCCCTGCTGGGCAACTGGCGCGCGGCGGCCATCGCGGCCCTGGTTATTCCGCTCTCCCTGCTGGTCAGTGCGATCGGCATGAACCAGTTCAACATCTCCGGCAACCTGATGAGCCTGGGGGCGCTGGACTTCGGCTTGATCATTGACGGCGCGGTCATCATCGTGGAGAACTCGCTCAGGCGGCTGGCCGAACGGCAGCGCCACGAGGGACGCCTGCTCACGCTCCATGAGCGGCTGGAGGAAGTCATCCAGTCGTCCCGCGAAATGGTCCGTCCGACGGTGTACGGGCAACTCGTGATCTTCATGGTCTTCCTGCCATGCCTGACCTTCCAGGGGGTGGAAGGCAAGATGTTTTCGCCGATGGTGATCACGCTGATGCTGGCGCTCGCGTCTGCCTTCGTGCTGTCACTGACCTTCGTGCCGGCCATGGTGGCGGTGCTGCTGCGCAAGAAGGTCTCCGAGAACGAGGTGCGCGTCATCGTTGTGACCAAGCGGCGCTATCGGCCCTGGCTGGAGCATGCGGTAGCTCGTCCGATGCCGTTCATTGGCGCCGGCGTCGCGACGCTGGCGATCGCGGCGGTGGCATTCACGTTCGTCGGGCGCGAATTCATGCCGACGCTCGACGAGCAGAATCTGAATCTGTCGTCGGTGCGCATCCCGTCGACGTCGATTGACCAGTCGGTCGCCATCGATCTGCCGCTCGAGCGCGCCGTGCTGTCGCTGCCGGAAGTCAAGACCGTGTACTCCAAGGCGGGGACGGCCAGCCTGGCGGCCGACCCCATGCCGCCGAACGCCTCGGACAACTACATCATCCTGAAACCGAAGAGCGAGTGGCCGAAAGGCGTGACGACCAAGGAACAGGTCATCGAGCGTATCCGCGAGAAGACCGCGCCGATGGTCGGCAACAACTACGACGTGACGCAGCCGATCGAGATGCGGTTTAACGAACTGATCGGCGGAGTGCGTAGCGACGTCGCCGTGAAAATCTACGGTGAAAACCTGGATGAACTGGCGGCCACGGCTCAGCGCATCGCCGGCGTGTTGAAGAAAACCCCGGGCGCCACGGACGTTCGCGTGCCACTGACCAGCGGATTTCCGACGTTCGACATCGTCTTTGACCGCGCCGCGATCGCCCGGTATGGCCTGACGGTCAAGGAGGTGGCTGATACCCTTTCCGCAGCCATGGCAGGTCGGGCGTCCGGACAGATCTTCGATGGCGACCGTCGCTTCGACATCGTGATCCGCCTGCCGGGCGACCAACGCGAAAATCTCGATGTCCTTGGCGCGCTTCCCGTCATGCTGCCTGTGACCGACGGTCAGGCTCGCGCTTCCGTGCCGCTGCGCCAACTGGTGCAATTCCGGTTCACGCAGGGTCTCAACGAGGTCAGTCGCGACAACGGCAAGCGCCGCGTGTACGTGGAAGCCAATGTAGGCGGCCGGGATCTCGGCAGCTTCGTTGACGATGCCGCGGAGCGCATCGCCAAGGAAGTCAAACTGCCCCCGGGCATGTATATCGAATGGGGCGGCCAATTCCAGAACCTTCAGGCGGCTACCAAGCGCCTGGCCATCATTGTGCCCCTGTGCTTCATCCTGATCGCCGCGACGCTGTATATGGCAATCGGCAGCGCCGCGCTGACGGCAACCGTGCTGACGGCGGTACCCCTGGCATTGGCTGGCGGCGTCTTCGCGCTGCTACTGCGCGGGATCCCGTTCTCGATCTCGGCGGCAGTTGGCTTCATTGCGGTGTCCGGCGTGGCGGTGCTGAACGGACTGGTACTGATCTCCGCCATCCGCAAACGTCTGGAAGACGGCATGATGCCTGACACGGCCGTGATCGAGGGCGCGATGGAGCGCGTCAGGCCGGTGTTGATGACTGCGTTGGTGGCTTCGCTGGGCTTTGTGCCGATGGCAATTGCAACGGGCACGGGTGCCGAAGTCCAGAAGCCGTTGGCGACGGTCGTCATCGGTGGCTTGATCACGGCGACCGTGCTGACATTGTTTGTCCTGCCCGCCCTGTGCGGTATCGTTTTGCGCCGGCAACCGCAGGTCATCTCAGGTGGCCGCGATCTGATCGAAGCGTAGTGATCGTTATGAAGCGTCGGAGACGTCATGCTTGAAGTACTGGGAAATCGCACATACAGGCACTTGTTTGCCGCGCAGGTGATTGCATTGGTCGGGACCGGGCTCGCAACCGTTGCCCTTGGGTTGCTGGCCTACGACCTCGCCGGAGCAAACGCCGGAAGCGTCCTCGGCACGGCGCTCGCCATCAAGATGGTCGCCTATGTCGGCATCGCACCGGTGGTGGGCGCCTTCGCCAACCGGCTACCGCGCCGGGCATTCCTGGTGGCAATGGATTTGGTGCGAGCCGCAGTGGCCATCTCGTTGCCGTTCGTGACACAAGTCTGGGAGATTTACGTGCTGATCTTCCTGCTGCAATCTGCCTCGGCAGCGTTCACGCCAACTTTCCAGGCGACGATACCAGACGTGTTGCCGGAGGAGAAGGACTACACCCGGGCACTATCGTTGTCGCGTCTGGCCTATGACATGGAGAGCCTGGCGAGTCCCGCGCTCGCTGCCGCGCTGCTCTCAGTCATCAGCTTTCACTGGCTGTTTGGTGGCACGGTCATTGGCTTCCTTTGCTCAGCCGCACTCGTGGTATCGGTACGCCTGCCGCAGTCCCGCGCCGTGGACCGTACCGGCAGCATCTACGCGAAGACCTTCCGCGGGATTTCCATCTATCTGCGCACCCCGCGTCTGCGAGGATTGCTCGCGCTGAACCTTGCCGCGGCAGCCGCCAGTTCGATGGTGATCGTCAACACGGTAGTCTACGTGCAGAGCAAACTACAGCGGCCGGCATCGGACGTTCCGTTCGGACTGGCGGCATTCGGATGCGGCTCGATGCTGGTTGCACTGATATTGCCGCGGTTCCTCAATGAGCGTCCAGACCGGCCCCCAATGCTGACCGGGGCGTTCATCATGACCCTTGGCCTTGCGTTCGGCGTGGTGCTGACCAGCTTTGCGCCGGCGGTCGAATGGCCCGAATTTCTTCTGACATGGTTTGTGATCGGCGTTGGCTACTCGATGACACAGACACCGAGCGGGCGCCTGCTCAGGCGATCTGCCGCCTCGCCCGATCGCCCCGCAGTATTTGCCGCCCAGTTCTCGCTGTCGCACGCCTGCTGGTTGATCGCCTATCCGCTGGCTGGCCAGATCGGTGCCGGGTATGGGATGACTGCGGCGTTCGCGGTGTTGGCGGGTCTCTCACTGATTGGCGTCCTTTGCGCATGGCGGCTATGGCCTGCCGATGATCCCGATATGCTCGAGCACGAGCACCCTGATGGCGACGAATTGGATGGACATCTGGAAGAGGGAGAGAGGACGGGGCAACGCAGGCATCGCCACGCTTTCACGATTGATGACCTTCACGGGGAATGGCCCGGCAAGTGGTGATCTGCGTCGCCCGTTCACTGGTGGTCTGACGAGCAAGATTGAGACGTCCGATCAATCTCAGTTCGGCCGTTCGACTCATGGCCGCCGGGCACTGTTCTTCGCTGGAAGTTGCCGGTCGTCTTTACCGGACAAGCGGCCGTCTCCGACCTGCCGCAGTCCGTCGCCCTACTCCGTTGGCGAATCCGTTGATCGCATTTCCCCCTGATCGACAAAGGCAAGGGCGGAGCGGTAGATCGAACCAGCCCGTTTTGCGCCCTGAGACGTCATGCTGATAGGATGCAGGGAACCGGGGTTCACACCTTGCTGTGCCGCAGGCGCAGCGCATTGCCGACCACCGAAGCCGAACTCAGGCTCATCGCCAGCGCGGCGATCAGCGGCGACAGCAGCCAGCCGGTAAACGGGTACAGCACCCCAGCAGCAACCGGGATGCCCAGGCCGTTGTAGAGAAAGGCGAACACCAGATTCTCCTTCATGTTGCGCACCGTCCCCACCGACAGCCCGCGCGCGGTGGCAATGCCGCGCAGGTCACCCTTGACCAGCGTGATCTGGGCGCTGTTCATCGCCACGTCGGTGCCAGTACCCATGGCGATGCCGACGTCAGCCTTGGCGAGCGCCGGGGCGTCATTGATGCCGTCGCCAGCCATGGCGACCACACGACCTTCCTTCTGCAGGCGCTCGATCAGCGTCAGCTTGTCGACCGGCTTCACTTCGCCGTGGACCTCGTCGATGCCCAGGCGGGCCCCCACCGACTTCGCGGTCGTCAGGCCGTCGCCAGTCGCCATGATCACCCGCAGGCCAGCCGCCTTGAGGGTCGCCAGCGCCTCCGGCGTACTCGCCTTCACTGGGTCGGAGACTGCCAGCAGGCCGGCAAGGCGTCCGCCCACCGCCAGGTACATCACGCTAGCCCCTTCCCTGCGCAGAGATTCGGCCTGCTGCGCGCGTGAATCGACGGCGACACCGACCTGCGCCATGAGGACGGTGTTACCAAGCGCGAGAGGCTGCCCTTCCACTTGTCCGCGCACACCGATGCCAGAACCGGACTCGAAGTTCTCCGGCTTGCTCAGTGCGAGGCCCTGGGCGCGCGCGGCCTGCACGATCGCATCGGCCAGCGGGTGCTCGCTGCCCTGGTCCAGGCTGGCCGCCAGGCGCAGCACCTCCGCGGAAGTGAAGCCGTCCGCCGGGACCACCTGATCGAAGGCAGGGCGGCCTTCGGTCAGCGTGCCGGTCTTGTCGATGACCAGGGTATCGACCCGGCGCAGGTTCTCGATCGCGGCGGCATCGCGGAACAGCACGCCCTGGGTCGCACCGCGCCCGGTGGCGACCATGATCGACATCGGCGTTGCCAGCCCCAGCGCGCAGGGGCAGGCGATGATCAGCACCGACACGGCGTTGATCAGACCGAACACCCAGGACGGCTGCGGGCCGAACAAACCCCAGATGAAGAAGGTAGCGATGGCGATGGCGACGACCACCATCACGAAGTAGCCGGCGACCACATCTGCCATGCGCTGCATGGGCGCCTTGGACCGCTGGGCCTGAGCCACCATCTGCACGATCTGCGAGAGCACGGTCTCCGAGCCGATGCGCTCGGAGCGAATGACGAGCGCGCCGCTGGTATTGAGCGTGGCGCCGATGACCTTGTCACCCTCGCGCTTGCTCACCGGCAGGGGTTCGCCGGTCAGCATGGACTCGTCCACCGAGCTTGCACCCTCGACCACCGCGCCATCGACGGGCACTTTCTCGCCGGGCCGCACGCGCAGGAGGTCGCCGACGTGCACGTGGGTCAGCGGCACATCCTCCTCACTACCGTCGGCGCCGATGCGGCGCGCGGTCTTGGGAGCCAGCCCCAGCAGCGACTTGATCGCCGCCGAGGTCTGCGAGCGCGCCTTGAGTTCGAGAACCTGCCCGAGCAGCGTCAGCGAGATGATGACCCCCGCGGCCTCGAAGTAAACGCCGACCCGACCCATCGAGATGAACGACGCCGGAAAGATCCCTGGCGCGACGGTGGCAACGACGCTGTAAACGAAGGCAGCGCCCGTGCCCAGGCCGATCAGCGTCCACATGTTCGGGCTGCGGTTGAGCACGGACTGCCAGCCGCGCGAGAAAAACGGCCAGCCGGCCCACAGCACGATCGGCAGCGACAGCACCAGTTCCATCCAGCTCTGCGTGGCCATGTCCATCAGATGCAGACGTTCGCCGAACATCGCCAGTGCCAGCACCACCAAGGTCAGCGGCAGCGTCCACCAGAAGCGCCGGGAGAAATCGCGCAGCTCTGGGTTGTCGTCCTCCAGGTCCGGCAGCAGCGGCTCGAGGGTCATGCCGCAGATAGGGCAATTGCCGGGGTGATCCTGGCGGATCTGCGGGTGCATCGGGCAGGTGTAAATTGTGCCTGGAGCCGCAGGCTTCGGCGGTTGCGCCGAGTCCGCTACTACCGGGGCTGCTTGCGGTGCGTGCCCATGGTCCTGCCCATGGCGGTGATGGCCCGCCGTGCTGCCGCTGGTGCCGGGGGCTCCGGCATGCGTCTGCCCTGCCGGGACGGGTTGAAGCGTCATGCCGCATTTCGGGCAGGCGCCAGGATGATCCTGCCGGACTTCGGGGTGCATCGGACAGG
>NZ_AQPL01000347.1:0-6404 GCF_000395345.1 Cupriavidus sp. WS
GCGCCAGGATGATCCTGCCGGACTTCGGGGTGCATCGGACAGGTGTAGATCACGCCCGTCGGCGTTGCGCCCGACCGACCCTCGGCTGCGGGTGCGCCTGTGTGGCCGCAATACACATGCGCTCCGGGAACCATGTTGCCCGACGGCAGTGTCCCCTGTGCGGGAAGATCCCGTTCGGGTGTTTTTCCCGGGGGCTGGCTCATGACGGTTTCTCCGAGTTCTCTTGGATGGGTATATCGGCTTCGACCTGGTGGACGAAACTGTGTTCTGATTCCACACGGGAGGTACCGAGCGGATTATCCGCAGCAGCAACGCCCGCGGCCGGCGCCGGGCGCTTTGCTGGCCCCGGCGCCACTGGCTTGCGCCGGGTAGCCGGCCTGTTTCAGCGCCGACACCAGCGGATCGATGCCTTCGGCAAGATCGCCATGGACACGAACACGGCCTGCGCCCAGGTCAACCTCCACCTCTCGCACGCCCGGCAGAGGTTTGAGTGCTTCAGTGACGTGTTTGACGCAGGCGCCGCAGGACATGCCCTGGACGTCAAGATCGATGGTGGTCATGGTCGTGATCTCCAGATGGATTGGCGCCAATGGATCGGGCGCATCAGGTTGCGGCGGACCGCCGCCACCGGGGGAAAAAACGCGGCGTGGCTTGCGTATAGCGCTCGAACTCCGCCCCGAATCGGGCTCGCATCTCGGCTTCCTCATTCACCGCCAGACGGCCGTACATGATCAGCAGGATCGGGAACATCAGCAACGTGAGCAGCGTCGGCCATTGCAGCAGGAAGCCCAGCAGGATAAGCACGAACGCCACATACTGGGGGTGACGGACGCGGGCGTAGGGGCCTGCCGTGGCCAAGGTGCCCCGGCGCTGCGCGTGATAAAGCACCTGCCAGGATCTGGACAGCAGATAGAAGCCGTAGGCGAGCAAGACGTAGCTGGCGATGTGCAGCACGCCGAAATGCGGGTCGCCCTTCTCACCCAGCAAGGTCCACCACAGATGGCCGGCGTCGTGGGAAAGAAGGTCGAGGCCGGGATAGCGGGTCTGCAGCCAGCCCGAGAGCAGATAGATGGTCAGCGGAAACCCATACATCTCGACGAACAGCGCGACGATGAAAGCGGCAAACGCGCCGAAGGTCCGCCAGTCGCGCGCCGTCGCCGGTTTGAAGAAGCTGAAGGCGAACAGGATGAAGATGGCCGAGTTGAAGAACACCAGCAGCCACAGGCCGTAGGCGGGTTGATCGTGGCTCATGGCTGGTCTCCGCGTTGATCGCGTGCGTTGATGTCGGAGCCGGCGCCTGGATTCGGTGTTTGGGTCGGCGTGCCCGGCGTCGTATCAGGCGGTGTGCGGGAGGAATGGTCATGCCCGCCGTGGCCATGGCCGTGGTGCATGAAGATGTGCATCAACGGGCAAGCCGCGAGCAACAGGAAGGGCAGGAACCCGACCACATGGGCGGCGTGTTCCTTGAGCAGGAAGTAGCCCGCAATCGCGCCAAGAACGAGCAGGCCGATCCCGTATCGGGAGCGCCAGAAACGTGGAGGCGATTCGTTGTGACGGTGATGTTCGTTCATGATGAACCTTCCTTCAAAAGGGTCGGCCCAGCGAGCGCCGACCATGCCTGTCGAAATCAATAGGGTCTCGTGTTGCCGGGTGGACTCAAGGTGCCCAGCCAGGCCACTGCCAGCAGGATCAGCGTCATGGCCGTCGCCTCAATCGCCAGGCTCTTGCACAAGGCACGCTTGGCGCAAGCGATCTCGGTGGAACTTCTTGCCCGCTCCAACAGCGGCCCCAACCGAAAACGATTTGCCGCGGCCAGCGCGAGCATGGTGCCGAACAGGCCCAGCTTCACCAGCAGCAAGATACCGTAAAGGCTGGATGCCATGCCCTGAAGGCTCGGGCCGACGATAAGCAGATAGTTCACGACGCCGGTGACGATCAGCACCGCGACGATGAGCGTGCCGGCCGCCGAAAACCCTGTCACGGCCTGGCGCAAGAGCAACAGATGCCGGTAGGCATCGCCCTGGACCGGGCGCAGCAGCAACAGCAGAAAGGCGGCCAGTGCACCGAGCCAGGCGCCAGCACCGAGCAGGTGCAAGGTGTCGGCCGCGAGATGGATACCGCCGCGTGTGCCGGTATCCATCGCTCCATGTCCCGACCAGACCAGCGTGGACAGCCCAACCGCTGCTAACAACGAGGCGAGCGCCAGGCTCGCCGTGGGCGACCGTCCGTAGAAGCCGGCGCAAAACAGGATGCCCACGAGCGTCGCTATCTTGACCACCCACGCGATACCGACGTTGGTGCCGGTGATGATCATGCCGAACACATGGCGTTCAAGTTCGCCAAACTCCGCCACTCCGCTCATGGTCACCGCAAGCATCAGCATGCCGACGCCCGACACCAGCAGACCAACGCCCGCGAGCCAGGAGAACAGCCTTCGAAAACCGAAAGCTGCATGGGCGTCGGCCGCGTTACCCTTCACGCCGTACAGGCCGAACAGCGGCAGCCCGAACAGCAGCATCAGATCGGTGTAGCTGACGAAGCGGACAATGATGTTGCCCCAACCCTCCATGGCTCACTTCACCTTGAAGGAGAAGTCGCCCGTCACGGGATGGGTATCGGCCGACACGGCGCGCCACTCCACGCGGTAGTCCCCCGACATCGGCGGCTTGGCAGGTGTGATCACCATGGTCTTGCCGTCCTCGCCACCGGATACCTTGACGTCCACCGGCATGGGACTGTGGGACATTCCCGGCATGCCGGTCATGACCAGCTTGGCGCCGGAGAACTGAGTGGTCAGCGTTTCGGAAAAATGCAGTTCGATCTTCGCCGGAGCCGCCACTTCAGCGTTCGCTTGCGGATCGGAGGTCAGTAGCCTTGGATGGGCCTGCGCGGCGACGCTGAACAGCAGAATGCTGGTGGCAGCGGCAATGGGGAGGAGAAATTTGCGAATCGAGAACATGGTCATTCCTCTGTTGGGTGGTCGGTGGTTGAAAAACGGTTGTCTGTCCAGACGGTGATCGGCAGGACGAGCCTGGGCGCCAGCCCCCTAGAACCAGAAACGTACACCCGCGACCCAGCGAATCTCCTGCGCGCGTTCGCCCGAAGCGCGCACGAAGCCAGCGGTCTTGCCGAAACTGCCGCTGCTCTCCACGCCGATGTAGGGGGCGAACTGCCGGCTGAACTCGTAGCGCAGGCGAAGCCCGACCGTGGCGTTCGACAGGCCGCTACCAATGTCCCGCTCCGGGTCGCTCTTGCCGTAGAACTGCGCCTCGGCGCGCGGCTGCAGAATGAGCTTCTGGGTCAGAAGCAGGTCGTAGCTCGCGGCCAGCCTCAGCGCGGTCCTGCCGCCATTGCCGACATAGCCCGTCGCTTCGACATCGAACCAGTATGGCGCCAGCCCCTGGACCCCGAAGGCAAGCCATCCACGATCGGGGCCAGTGCCCGTGTCATAGCGCAGGCCCAACTGGGTGTCCCAGTACGGCGTGATGGCGTGCCCCCACAGCAATTCGGTGCGGGCGTCCTGGAGCTTGCCGCGGGCCACCTCGCCTTCGGCCTTGAGGACTGCCTTGTCGAAGTCGTAGCCGAACCAGCCTTGCAGGTCGTAGGCGATGGCGTTACCGCCATGGTTCGCATAGGAGCGTTCCAGCCGATCGACCAGCAGCGCACCGAAGCTATGCCCATCGGCAAGACTCAGGGCGGGAACGCCGGGAACCGCATACGCGCCCGCGCCGCGGATCAGGCCATCGGAATAGGCATTGGGATCACGCGCGTCGGCGGGCGCGGAGCCGCCTTGCATCTGCATGTCGCCATGGTCCATGAGCGGCGTGGAAACCGGTGTGGCAAGCGCTGTAGCGGGCGCTGGGGGCGCACTATGGCCGGCATGAGGATCGGCTTGGGCCGCGCCCGGCGAAGCCGCTGGCGGGGGCGGCGTGGCCGCCGCACCATGGTGCGCTGAATGGTCGTCTTCCTGACCAGCCTGTGACTGCGCCAGCACGGGGTTCGCCATCGTGACAATCAGTGCCAGGGTCAATGCGTGGAGGTGTGTCGTTTTCATCGTTTGTGCACTTCTCTTCAAGCGGCGCTCAAGACACCACGACCTCGCGGAACATGCCCGCATCCATGTGAAGCATCAGGTGGCAGTGCCAGGCCCAGCGCCCCAGTGCGTCGGCAGTGACCAGCAAACTGAGGCGCTGAGCCGGCTGCACGGACAGGGTGTGGCGACGTGCCAGGAAGCGCCCGTCGGGGCTCTCCAGCTCGCTCCACATCCCATGTAGGTGCATCGGGTGGGTCATCATCGTGTCGTTGTGCAAGATGACGCGCAGCCGCTCACCGTGGCGGAAATGCACTGGCTTGGACTTGCCGAATTGAAGCCCGTCGATGGACCAGGTGTAGCGCTCCATGTTGCCGGTGAGGTGCAGTTCGACCTCGCGACCAGGGCCGCGCAGGTCGAGCGGACCGCCGGGCGTGTGCAGGTCGGCCAGGGTCAGCACGCGCCGGCCGTTATTGCGCAATCCGATGCCCGGATCGTCCAGCGCGGTGCGCGGCATGTCCACGCGCATGTCCGTACCCGGCCCGTACTCCGTTCGGGCGTGTCGCACGGTGGTACTGGGCGCGGCCAGGGGATTCGCGCTGTCCATGCCCTGCATCTGGCCGGAATCCATGCCTGTCATGCCTGTCATGCCTGTCATTCCCTGCATGGCACCGTGGTCCATGCCGGCCATGGAGCCGTGGTCCATCCCGGACATGCCCGACATGTCGCCGTGGTCCATCGCTCCCATCATGTCCGCCATCGACAGCCACGGGGCCGCGTCCATCGGCGGCACGGGCGCACTGAGCCCGGCACGTACCGCAAGCGTGCCTCTGGCATAGCCTGTGCGATCCATGGATTGCGCGAAGATCGTGTAGGCATCGTCGTGCGGCTCGACCAACACATCGCAGGTCTCGCCTGGGCCGAAGCGGAACTCGTCCACCGTGACCGGCTCGACGTCCACGCCATCGACATGCACCACCTTCAGTTTCAGGCCAGGAATGCGCACGTCGTAGAAGGTGTTGCCGGCGCCGTTGATGAAGCGCAGGCGCACGCGCTCTCCCGGACGGAACAGGCCGGTCCAGTTTCCTGCGGGCGTGGTGCCGTTGGCCAGATAGGTCAAGGTCTGTGCCGAAAGGTCCGAGAGATCCGTCGGGCTCATACGCATCTGGTTCCACATCTTGCGCTTGTCCAGCGCGGCCGAGAGGCCATCGCGCGAGGCGTCGCGGAAGAAGTCCACCGCCGTCGGCTGATGGTAGTTGTAGTAGCCGCTCTGAATCTTGAGCTTCATGAAGACGCGCATGGGGTCTTCATCGGTCCAGTCCGAAAGCAGCACGACGTGGTCGCGCTCGGCACGGATGGTTTCAGGGCCGGCGGGGTCGATGATGATCGCCCCGTACATGCCGGTCAGCTCTTGGAAGCCGGAATGCGAGTGGTACCAGTAGGTGCCGCTCTGGCTGACCTTGAAGCGGTAGGTGAAGGTTTCCCCCGGCGCGATACCACCAAAGCTGATGCCCGGCACGCCGTCCATCTGGTAGGGAAGGATGATGCCGTGCCAGTGGACGGAGGTGGACTCATGCAGCCGGTTGGTGACGCGGATGGTGACCGTATCCCCTTCGCGCCAGCGCAGCGTCGGCGCAGGCAGCGAGCCGTTGATCGTGGTGGCCATGCCCGGTTGGCCGGTGAAGTTTACGGGTGACTCGGCAATCACCAGATCGAACTCCGTACCTTGCAGGACTGGGGCGGTTCCGCTGGCGGCCCGCGCTTGCTGGGCTACGGCTTTCAATGCGGTCGTTGACAGCCCCAGCAGGACACCGCCCGCCGCCAATCCCTGTACGAATCGCCGCCGCGACAGCATTAGTGGCCGTGGGGCATGAGGGGGATAGCGCGTCATGACGAAAAACTCCAGAAACAGACATCGAAGGGTACGCGCGAGCCCTGGGAAAGGGAGCGCGCTTTTACGCCGTTGACGACCATGCTAGAGAGGCGCCACTTTCTCTCGCATGACCCATTAATTACATTCATGTAATGATCCAGTCATCTTGGTGGAAGATTCATCCAAGTACATTGATCCGGAAGTCAGTCGCGCAGAATGAGCGAACAGATGCGCGAGAGTTCATGGCGTGAGCCAGGGAAGAGTGATGAAACTGTTGGTGGTCGAGGACGAGGACAAGACAGCGGACTACGTTCGCCAGGGCCTCATGGAAGCGGGGTTTGTGGTGGACGTGGCACGCAATGGCCTGGACGGCCACCACCAGGCCATGAGCGAACCCTACGATCTGGTCATCCTCGACGTCATGCTGCCCGACGTGGATGGCTGGCGCATCGTGCAGTCGCTGCGTGAGGCGGGCAAGCAGGACGTGTCAGGAATTTTGTG
>NZ_AQPL01000348.1:0-4383 GCF_000395345.1 Cupriavidus sp. WS
ACATTCAGCCGTTGACATTCAGCAGTTGACTTCGACGTTAAGCCGTTAAGAAAAGAAAAAGCCAGCACGGATTGCGCTGGCTTTTTCGTTTCAGGAGGGGAGGGACAGGGCGGCCCGGCCGCCCACCTCAATCGCGATTGCCGCCAAAGATCCCCAACAGCGCCAACAGGTTGGCAAACACGTTATACACATCCAGGTAAATCGCCAGCGTGGCCGTGATGTAGTTCGTCTCGCCGCCATTCAGCACGCGTTGCACGTCGAACAGGATGTAGGCCGAGAAGATGCCGATGGCGATCACCGACACGGTGATCATCAGCGACGGCAGTTGCAGCCAGATGTTGGCGACGCTGGCCAGGATCAGCAGGATCACGCCGACGAACAGGAATTTGCTCAGGCCGGAGAAGTCGCGCTTGCTGACCGTGGCGACGGTCGCCATCGCGCCGAATACCGCCGCGGTGCCGCCGAAGGCATACATGATCAGCGCCGGTCCGTTGGAAAACTGCAGCACGGAGCCGATCAGGCGCGACAGCATCAGGCCCATGAAGAACGTGAAGGCCAGCAGCAGGACCACGCCCATGCTGCTGTTCTTGGCCTTCTCGATGGCGAAGAAGAAGCCGAACGCGATGCCCAGGAACAGGATCAGCGACAGGCCGGGGCTGCCCCGCATCAGGCTGAAGCCGCTGGTCACGCCGATCCACGCGCCGAGCACGGTGGGGATCATCGAGATGGCGAGCAGCCAGTAGGTGTTGCGCATTACCCGATTGCGGACCACAACGTCGCTGGTTGCGGTGCCGCTGCCGAAACTGTAGGTGTTCAGCTTGTTGTCCATGGTGACTCCTGTTTCAAAACGGTGAGGCGCCGGGCTGACCCGGACGGGCACAACGCCAATGTGGCATCGCACCGGGCGAATTGCAAGGGCTTGTGAAACGTAATCGCCACTTTGTCATCAAGGTGTAATCTCGCCTCGCGCGTGGCCAACGTTCATTCGATTATCGGCCGCGACAGGCGTTCCCTCCACGCCGAACAGAAATAAAGTGGCGCGATGGTCACGTGAGGCGGATGGCTTCGCCGGTGGCCGGGGGCAGTGCGCCGGCAGCGGAGTCGTTCTCGAAACCATAACTGTCTCGTGCTAGAATTGCACGTTTATTCCAATTGTAACCCCTTCATTTTTCGGAGTTTTTATGGCGATCGAACGCACCCTGTCCATTATCAAGCCGGATGCCGTGGCCAAGAACGTCATCGGTCAGATCTACGCTCGCTTCGAGGCCGCCGGCCTGAAGATCGTGGCTGCCAAGATGGTTCACCTGTCGCGCGGCGAAGCCGAGCAGTTCTACGCCGTGCACAAGGCCCGCCCGTTCTTCAAGGACCTGGTGGACTTCATGGTTTCCGGCCCGGTCATGATCCAGGCCCTGGAAGGCGAAAACGCCATCCTGACCAACCGCGACCTGATGGGCGCCACCGACCCGAAGAAGGCCGACAAGGGCACCATCCGCGCCGACTTCGCCGACAGCATCGACGCCAACGCCGTGCACGGCTCGGACGCGGCGGAAACGGCTGCCGTCGAAATCGCCTTCTTCTTCCCCGGCATGAACGTTTACAGCCGCTGATTGTCTGGTCTATTTCACAAGACTAGACTGCTTCTGAAGTCGATACTGCCGTCATGAACCCTCTCGTCAACCTGCTCGATCTGGATGCGGACGCGCTCACCGCCTATTGCGGCGAGCTCGGCGAGAAGCCGTTTCGTGCGCGGCAGTTGCAGCGCTGGATCCACCAGTTCGGCGCCAGCCGCTTCGACGCCATGTCGGATCTCGCCAAGTCGCTGCGCGAAAAGCTCGCCACGCGCGCCGAGATCCGCTCGCCGGCCGTCATCACCGACCACCTGTCGGCCGACGGCACGCGCAAGTGGCTGCTCGACGTCGGCGCCGGCGACGCGGTGGAGACGGTGTACATCCCCGAGGAGACGCGCGGCACGCTGTGCGTGTCCTCGCAGGCCGGCTGCGCCGTCAACTGCCGTTTCTGCTCGACCGGCAAGCAGGGTTTCTCGCGCAACCTGACCACCGGCGAGATCATCGGCCAGTTGTGGATGGCCGAGTTCGCCATGCGCACCCAGCTCGGCCGCGGCCCCAAGGACGACCGCGTCATCTCCAACGTGGTGATGATGGGCATGGGCGAGCCGCTGCTGAACTACGACCAGGTGGTCCCGGCCATGCGCCTGATGCTGGACGACAACGCCTACGGGCTGTCGCGCCGGCGCGTGACGCTGTCCACCTCCGGCGTGGTGCCGATGATGGACCGGCTCTCGAAAGACCTGCCGGTCGCACTGGCGGTATCGCTGCACGCATCGAACGATCCGCTGCGCGACATGCTGGTGCCGCTCAACAAGAAGTACCCGCTGGCGGAACTGATGGCGGCCTGCCGCCGCTACCTCGAGTTCGCGCCGCGCGATTTCATCACCTTCGAATACTGCATGCTGGACGGCGTCAACGACGGCGTCGAGCATGCGCGGGAACTGCTGAAGCTGGTGGCCGACGTGCCATGCAAGTTCAACCTGATCCCGTTCAACCCGTTCCCGGAATCGGGTCTCAAGCGCTCGAACAACGAGCAGATCCGCCGCTTTGCCCAGGTCCTGATGGACGCCGGCATCGTCACCACCATCCGCAAGACGCGCGGCGACGACATCGACGCGGCCTGCGGCCAGCTTGCCGGCGAGGTCAAGGACCGCACCCGGCTGGCCGAGCGCGGCAAGTTCGGCAAGATCACGCCGATCGTCGCCGCGCCGGTGGCGAGCGCGCCGGGCGCCGGCCAGCCGCGGGAGGCTCGCCCTGCATGACGCGTCTGATAGTCGCAGTCCTGACCGGGCTGGTGATGCTGTCCGCCTGCCAGCTACCGCCCCCGGCGAAGCCGGACCTGCAGACCGCGTCTGACCAGACCGATCGCACGCGGCGCGCCACCATCCGCCTGCAGCTGGCCACCAGCTACCTGTCGGCGGGGCAGTACAGCGTGGCGCTGGACGAGGCCAAGCAGGCCATCGCCATCGACCCGACCCTGGTCGACGCGTACCATATCCGCGCGCTGGTCTACATGAACATGAACGAGCGCGCGCTGGCCGAGGACAGCTTCCGCAGCGCGCTGTCGATGCGTCCCGACGACGGCGACGTGCTCAACAACTACGGCTGGTTCCTGTGCCTGAACGGCCGTTACCGGGAAGCGGTGCCTTACCTGGAGCGCGCGGTCTCGGCGCCGTCGGCGAGCGGCCCGGCCAAGCCGCTGACCAGCCTGGGCGCCTGCCAGTTGCGCAACGGCGACGGCGAAGCCGCGGAGAAGAGCCTGTTCGGCGCGCTGCGCTACGACCGCAACAACCCGGAAGCGAACAGCAACCTCGCGCTGCTTTATTACCAGCGCGGCGACTACGCGCGGGCGAAGGAGTACGCCGCGCGGGTCAACAACAGCAGTTTCGTCAGCGCGCAATCCCTCTGGCTGGGTGCGCGCATTGCCCGCCGCCAGGGCGACGCCGCGACGCAGAATGCCCTGGTGGGCCAGTTGCGCAGCCGTTTCCCCGACTCGCGTGAGTTGACCGCATACGAACAAGGAGCATGGGATGAGTGAGCAAGAGCGCGCCGAAAGCCAGACTGCGGCGACCGGGCACGTGGGCGGCGTGGCCGCCGACGCCGGCCGCGAGGCGGTGGCGCGCGAGATTGGCGAGCGCCTGGCGCAGGCGCGCAAGGACCAGCGTTTTTCGCTGGAAGACGTCAGCGCGCGGCTGAAGGTGGCGGCGCACAAGCTGGCCGCGATCGAGCAGGGCGACGTTGCCGCGCTGCCGGACGTGACCTTCGCCAAGGGCGTGATGCGCGCCTATGCCCGCATGCTCCATATCGACATCGACGCGCTGCTCGCGCGCTTCCACGCGCAGGCGGTGCCGGTGGTGGAAATCGGCATGCGCCGCGAAGGCGGCCTCAACGAGAGTTTCGACGACCGCAACCGTTTCGGCTCCGGCAGCTCGGGCGGGCGCTGGATCTGGCTGGCCCTGGTGGTGGCCCTGATCGGCGGCGGCGCCCTGTTCGGGCTGGATCATTTCAAGCAATGGCTCGAGGCGCGCAAGGAAGGCCTGAGCGCGCCGCCGGCCGTGGAAGCCACGGCGCAGCCGGGCGGCGAGCCCGGCACCGTCACGGCGGCGCTGCCGCCGGTGATGGCGGCCTCGGACGCGCCCGCGCCGTCCGAGGCGCTGCCCGCCAGCGGCCCGGTGGTTGCCGAGACGCCTGCCGCGCCCGCAGCGCCGGTGACGCCTGCGCCTGCCGCGCCCGTCGCCGCGAGTCCGGCGCCGGCGGTGGCCGCGGCGCCCGTCGCACCGGCGGCACCCGCGGCGCCGGCCGCCGCGGGCGGCGG
>NZ_AQPL01000349.1:0-11003 GCF_000395345.1 Cupriavidus sp. WS
CGGGCGGCGGCGAGCTGCGCATCCGCTTCGCCGCCGAGACCTGGTATGAGATCCGCGACCGCAGCGGTAAGGTCGTCCTCGGCGGCACCGCGCGCGCCGGCGAGGACCTGAGCGGCGGCGGCACGCCTCCCTACAAGGTCGTGATCGGCAACGTGAAGGGTGTCGAATCGCTGACCCGCAACGGCACGCCGGTCGATCTGGCGGCCTCGAACCGTAACAACGTGGCGCGCCTGACGCTGCCCTGAATGCCGTTTCTCCCGGCCCCGCGCAAGACGCGGGGCCAGGCAAGATGAAGGTGGTAATGCTATGAATCAACAGGACTCCATGCCGGTACTGCCCGGCCCGCTACCCCGCCGCAAGACGCGCCAGGCGCGCGTGGTGTGGGGCGACAACGTGGTCACCATCGGCGGCGGCGCGCCCGTGCGCGTGCAGTCGATGACCAACACCGACACGGTGGACGCCATCGGCACCGCGATCCAGATCAAGGAACTGGCGCGCGCCGGCTCCGAGATCGTGCGCATCACGGTCAACACGCCCGAGGCCGCGGCCGCGGTGCCCGCCGTGCGCGAGCAGCTCGACCGCATGGGCGTCGACGTGCCGCTGGTGGGCGACTTCCACTACAACGGCCACAAGCTGCTGCAGGACTATCCCGAGTGCGCCGCGGCGCTGTCGAAGTACCGCATCAATCCCGGCAACGTGGGGCAGGGCGCCAAGCGCGACACGCAGTTCGCGCAGATGATCGAGATGGCCATCCGCTACGGCAAGCCGGTGCGCATCGGCGTGAACTGGGGCAGCCTGGACCAGTCGCTGCTGGCGCGCGTCATGGACGAGAACGCGCAGCGCGCGCGGCCGTGGCCGGCGCAGAACGTGATGGTCGAGGCGCTGATCACCTCGGCCATCGAGTCGGCGAAGAAGGCCGAGGAGATCGGCCTGTCGGGCGACCAGATCATCCTGTCGTGCAAGGTCTCGCAGGTGCAGGAGCTGATCGCGGTGTACCGCGAGCTGGCCAGGCGCTGCGACTACGCGCTGCACCTGGGCCTGACCGAGGCCGGCATGGGCAGCAAGGGCATCGTCGCCTCCACCGCGGCGCTGTCGGTGCTGCTGCAGGAAGGCATCGGCGACACCATCCGCATCTCGCTGACGCCGGAACCGGGCGCGCCGCGCGAGAAGGAAGTCTACGTGGGGCAGGAAATCCTGCAGACGATGGGCCTGCGCAACTTCACCCCGATGGTGATCGCGTGCCCGGGTTGCGGGCGCACCACCAGCACGACGTTCCAGGAACTGGCGGCCAGCATCCAGGGCTACCTGCGCGAGCAGATGCCGGTGTGGAAGACCGAATACCCCGGCGTGGAAGAAATGGACGTGGCCGTGATGGGCTGCATCGTGAACGGCCCGGGCGAAAGCAAGCACGCCAACATCGGCATCTCGCTGCCGGGCTCGGGCGAATCGCCGGCGGCGCCGGTGTTCGTCGACGGCGTCAAGGTCAAGACCTTGCGCGGCGAGCGCATCGCCGAGGAGTTCCAGGCGATCGTCGACGACTACGTGCGCACCCACTATGGCAGCAACGCCGGGCGCGCAGGCAATGAGGTGGCGGCCTGATCCGTTGCGGACAGGGCGACACAGGGAAAGACAACAGAAGATGAATCAACCCGTGAATCCGGCGGCCGGCGAAGGCCGGGCTGACAACAAAGCCGACAGCAAGGCCGATAACAAGGCCAAGGCCGCCAAGGCCCTGCAGGGCGTCAAGGGCATGAACGACATGCTGCCCGCCGACGCGCCGCTGTGGGAGCATTTCGAGAACGCCGCGCGCGCCATGCTGCGCGCCTACGGCTACCAGCAGGTCCGCACGCCGATCGTCGAGCACACGCAACTGTTCGTGCGCGGCATCGGCGAAGTGACCGACATCGTCGAGAAGGAAATGTATTCCTTCACCGATTCGCTCAACGGCGAGCAGCTCACGCTGCGCCCCGAAGGCACGGCCGCCGCGGTGCGCGCCACCATCGAGCACAACCTGCTGTACGACGGCCCCAAGCGCCTGTGGTACACCGGCCCGATGTTCCGCCACGAGCGCCCGCAGCGCGGCCGCTACCGCCAGTTCCACCAGTTGGGCGCCGAGGCGCTCGGCTTCGCCGGCCCGGACGTGGACGCCGAGATCATCCTGATGTGCCAGCGCCTGTGGGACGACCTGGGCCTGGTCGGGGTGCGGCTGGAGCTGAACTCGCTGGGCCAGGCGCATGAGCGCGCCGCCCACCGCGAGGAGCTGATCAAGTACCTGGAAGGCTTCCAGGACATCCTCGACGAGGACAGCAAGCGCCGCCTCTACACCAACCCGCTGCGCGTGCTCGACACCAAGAACCCGGCGCTGCAGGAGATGGCGGCCAACGCGCCCAAGCTGATCGACTTCCTGGGCGAGGAGTCGCTGGCCCACTTCGAGGGCGTGCAGCGCTTGCTCAAGGCCAACAACATCCCGTTCAAGATCAACCCGCGCCTGGTGCGCGGGCTGGACTACTACAACCTGACCGTGTTCGAGTGGATCACCGACAAGCTCGGCGCGCAGGGCACCATCGCCGGCGGTGGGCGCTACGACCCGCTGATCGCGCAGATGGGCGGCAAGCCGGCGCCGGCCTGCGGCTGGGCGATGGGCATCGAGCGCATCATCGAGCTGATCCGCGAGGAAGGCCTGGTGCCCGAGGCCGAGGGCTGCGACGTCTACCTGGTGCACCAGGGCGAGGCGGCCGCCGAGCAGGCCATGATCGCCGCCGAGCGCCTGCGCGACGCCGGTCTCGACGTGCTGCTGCACGCCACGCCGGACGGCAAGAGCGGCAGCTTCAAGTCGCAGATGAAGCGTGCCGATGCCAGCGGCGCGGCCTATGCCGTTATCATTGGCGACGACGAAGTGGCGGCCGGCACGGCCCAGGTCAAGGATCTGCGCCAGGGCGCGCAGGGTGGACCGGGAGACGCCGGCGCGCAGATCACGGTGCCGGCGCAGGCGCTGGTCGACCACATCATCGACGCGATGGTGGGCGCGAGCGAGTAGGGCCGCCGGACAGCACGACCAGGGGCCGCGGCGCGGCCCCGCTCATACCAACACACGCGGGTGGATCCCTCGACATGGCTTACGATCTAGAAGAACAGGAACAGCTTGAGAGCCTCAAGGCCTGGTGGCGCCAGTACGGCAATGCCGTGACGTGGGTGCTGATCGCCGGCCTGCTGGCCTTTGCCGCCTGGAGCGGCTGGAATTACTGGCAGCGCAAGCAGTCGGGCGAGGCCGCGCTGCTGTACGAGCAGGTCATCAAGGCCGCCGAAGGCCGCGACGCGGAGCGCGTCAAGCGCGCCGCCGGCGACCTCGAGCAGAAGTTCGGCAAGACCGCCTACGGCCCGATGTCCGCGCTGATGGCGGCCAAGGTGCTGTACGATGCGGGCGACCTGGCCGGCGCCAAGACCCAGCTGCAGTGGGCGATCGACCACGGCGACAGCGAATATGCCCACCTCGCGCGCGTGCGCCTGGCCGGCGTGCTGCTCGACGAAAAGGCCTACGACCAGGGCCTGGCGCTGCTCAAGGACGAGCCGCCGGCATCGTTCGCGGCCTTGTATGCCGACCGCCGCGGCGACCTGCTGGCCGCGCAGGACAAGCGCGCCGACGCGCGCACGGCGTACCGGCTGGCGCTCGACAAGCTCAGTGCCAACGACGCGGCCATGCGCCAGATCATCCAGTTCAAGCTCGACGCGCTGGGCACCGCCTGAGGGCGGCGCTTTCCGGCGCGCCGGCGCGCGGACTCGCCGCCCGGGGGCGGGCGGGTCCGCGGTTTTGCGTTTCAACCCAATTCAGGATCGGAACCCCATGACGTCATCGTTTCCCGGCACGGCCAAGAACCAGCAACACGGCAATTTCGTCCGCGCCCTGGTGGTGGCCGCCGCTTGTGCCGCCACCCTTGGCGGCTGCTCGCTGTTCAGCAAGAGTGACAAGCGCACGCCGGTCGATCTCAAGCCGATCACCCAGACCCTGTCGGTGCGCCAGGCCTGGCGCGCCAGCGTCGGCAAGAGCGGCCCGTACACGCTGCAGCCGGCCGTGGCCGGCGGCACGGTCTACGCGTCCTCCAACGGCGGCAAGGTGATGGCCTTCGACGGCACCACCGGCCGCACGCTGTGGGAGGCCCGCACCGACATCGACCTCACCAGCGGCCCCGGCAGCGACGGCTCGGTGACGGCGGTGGCGGGCGAGAAGGGCGCCGTGTTCGCCTTCGACAACAGCGGCAAGCAGATCTGGAAGAAGCAGGTCAACGGCGAGGTCCTGTCCGCGCCGCTGGTCGGCAACGGCCTGGTGGTGGTGCGCACCACCGACACCCGCGTGCTGGGCCTGGACGCGCAGACCGGCGAGCGCCGCTGGATCTACCAGCGCTCGCAGACGCCGCTGAACCTGCGCGCGGCGATGGGTATGACGTTCGCCGGCGACGGCATCGTGATGGGCTTCCCGGGCGGCAAGCTCGGCGTGCTGGCGCCGGGCAACGGCGTGCTGCGCTGGGAAAGCACGGTGTCCTACCCGAAGGGCGTGTCCGAGATCGAGCGCCTGAACGACGTCACCGGCCAGCCGGCGGTCAACGGCCGCCAGGTCTGCGCCACCACCTTCCAGGGCCGCGTGGCATGCCTGGAACTGGCCAACGGCCAGCCCCAGTGGGGCAAGGATTTCTCGTCGCCGACCGGCCCGACGCAGGACGACACCTCGCTGTACGCCAGCGACGAGCGCTCGGTCGTGCATGCGTTCGACCGCCAGAACGGCAACGAGCGCTGGAAGAACGACCAGTTGCTGTACCGCCGCCTGGGCGCGCCGCTGGCGCTGGGCCGCTCGGTGGTGATGGGCGACTATGAAGGCTACGTGCATTTTCTTTCGCGCGAGGACGGCCAGTTCCTGGCCCGCCTGAAGACCGACGGCAGCGAGATCACCGCCGCGCCGGTGGTGGCGGGCGCGTCGATGGTGGTGCAGACGCGCGACGGCAACCTCTACGGCTTCGTGCCGGACTGAGGCGCCGCGACGATGAGGGCGCGCCCGTGCACCTGTCGGCACGGGCCGCGCCGATCCGGTAGCATGATCCGGCGGATCGTGCAGGTGAACGAGGCCGGGTGGCAAGGCCAGCCCGGTTGCCCGACAGGAAACGTGGCCAGGCGCGCGGCGCCCGGCCGTCGGACCCACATCACTCCGGAGTTCCTGGGGGGCGGCATCTGCCGGCCCCCATTTCCGTTTATTGCATGAAACCAGTTATCGCTCTGGTCGGCCGTCCCAATGTGGGCAAGTCGACGCTATTCAACCGCATGACCCGCTCGCGCGACGCCCTCGTCGCCGACCTGCCGGGGCTCACGCGCGACCGCCACTACGGCGAGGGCCGCATCGGCGAGCGCCCGTTCATCGCCATCGACACCGGCGGCTTCGAGCCGGTGGCCAAGGACGGCATCGTCGCCGAGATGGCAAAGCAGACCCGCCAGGCGGTGGTCGAGGCCGACGTGGTGATCTTCCTCGTCGACGGCCGCCTCGGGCTGGCGCCGCAGGACCGCGTGATCGCGGACTACCTGCGCAAGACCGGGCGCCGCGTCATGCTGGCCGTGAACAAGGCCGAGGGCATGAAGTACACCACCGTGGCGGCGGAGTTCTACGAGCTCGGCATGGGCGACCCCTATGCCATCTCCTCCACGCATGGCGACGGCGTGCGCGAGCTGGTCGACGAGGCGCTGGAGCTGGCGGTCAAGGAGCGCCCGGAGCTGGCCGAGGAAGACGAGCACGCGCAGCGCGGCGTCAAGATCGCCATCGTGGGCCGCCCCAACGTGGGCAAGTCCACGCTGGTCAACACGCTGATCGGCGAGGAGCGCGTGATCGCGTTCGACATGCCCGGCACCACGCGCGACGCCATCTACGTGGAGTTCGAGCGCGGCGGCAAGCCCTACACGCTGATCGACACCGCCGGCCTGCGCAAGCGCGGCAAGGTGTTCGAGGCGATCGAGAAATTCTCGGTGGTCAAGACGCTGCAGTCCATCGCCGACGCCAACGTGGTGGTGCTGCTGCTCGACGCCCAGCAGGACGTTTCCGAGCAGGACGCGCACATCGCCGGCTTCATCGTGGAATCGGGCCGCGCGCTGGTGGTCGGCGTGAACAAGTGGGACGGCCTCGACGGCCATGCGCGCGACCGCATCAAGCACGACCTGGAGCGCAAGCTGCAGTTCCTCGACTTCGCCAACTTCCACTTCGTGTCGGCGCGCGAGCGCACCGGCATCGGCGCGCTGCTGCGCTCGGTGGACGAGGCCTACGCCGCGGCGATGGTCAAGCTGCCGACGCCGCAGCTCACGCGGATCCTGCAGGAAGCGGTGGAGTTCCAGCAGCCGCGCCGCGTCGGCGCGACCCGCCCCAAGCTGCGCTACGCGCACCAGGGTGGCTCCAATCCGCCGATCATCGTGGTGCACGGCAATTCATTGTCGGGCATCGCGGACAGCTACCGGCGCTATCTCGAAAATCGCTTCCGCACGGCCTTCAAGCTCAAGGGCACGCCGCTGCGCATCGAATTTCGCACGAACAAAAACCCGTATGCGGACTCGAAGGATTGAGTCGGGCAGCGGGGCAGCCTGGCGGGCAAGTTTCGTTTGCGTTCGTTTGGAACTGAGGCTAAATTCTCGGTAGCGGGGGGTTCCCCGCGAGACGATGCTGGCTTGGTACCGTTTTTGATCTTTTTTTGGCGCGGTTTGCGCCGCTCGACTTGAATCGGGGATGAACGTCCCCATCATCCATCACTAAATCTATAATTTTGGAGTGTGCCATGAGCAACAAAGGGCAATTGCTACAAGACCCGTTCCTGAACGCGCTGCGCAAAGAGCACGTGCCGGTTTCAATCTACCTCGTCAATGGCATCAAGCTGCAAGGCAATATCGAGTCGTTCGACCAGTACGTCGTCCTGTTGCGCAACACCGTGACGCAGATGGTTTACAAGCATGCGATTTCCACCGTCGTGCCCGCGCGCGCCGTGAATTTCCGCGTGGACGATACGGCCGAGGGCTGATCCTTTACCGTTATTCCCATGTTCATGGCTGGCCCGCCGCCATTGCGGCAAGGCCACCGCGAACCGGTGCCGCGCCGGGGCCTGAAATCCCGGCGCGACGCCAGCAACGACACCGGCCATCCGGTCGCACCGCGGGCATGCATATGGTTATGCCGCGCACGATGCCTTCCCTGGTGCATGCCGCCGCGGACCATCTCCGCCGCCGCGCGCCAACCGGGACAGGGCCCTTGCCTCGCGGCACCCGCCACGCCCCCGGCCGGTTTCCATCGTTTTCCTTTTCGCGTTTCGCGATCCTCCCGTTTGCAATCTAGAGCTACCTCCAATTCCGAGTCCTCCCGCGCCATCCTCGTCGGCGTCGATTTCGGCAAGCACGACTTCCAGGAAAGCCTGAGCGAGCTGGCGCTGCTGACGTCCACCGCCGGTTCGACGCCGGTGCACATGCTGACCGGCCGGCGCTCGCGCCCGGACCCGGCGCTGTTCATCGGCTCGGGCAAGGCGGAGGAACTCAAGGAGGCCGCCGACGCGCTCGACGCGGACGTGGTGGTGTTCAACCACACGCTGAGCCCGGCCCAGCAGCGCAACCTCGAGCGTTTCCTCAAGCGCCACGTGATCGACCGCACCGGCCTGATCCTGGACATCTTCGGCCAGCGCGCGCAGAGCCACGTCGGCAAGGTGCAGGTCGAGCTGGCCCAGGTCCAGTACCAGGCCTCGCGGCTGGTCCGCGCATGGAGCCACCTGGAGCGGCAGAAGGGCGGGATCGGCATGCGCGGCGGCCCGGGCGAGCGCCAGCTCGAGCTCGACCGCCGCCTGCTGGACGAGCGCGCCAAGCGCCTGAAGTCGGACCTGTCCCGGCTGCAGCGCCAGCACAGCACCCAGCGCCGCGCGCGGGCGCGCAACGACACGCTGAGCATCTCGCTGGTCGGCTATACCAACGCCGGCAAGTCGACGCTGTTCAACGCGCTGACCAAGGCGCGCGCCTACGCCGCCGACCAGCTGTTCGCCACGCTCGACACCACCTCGCGCCGGCTCTACCTGGAAGGCCTGGGCAACGTGGTGCTGTCCGACACGGTCGGTTTCATCCGCGACCTGCCCACGCAACTGGTGGCCGCGTTCCGCGCCACGCTGGAGGAAACCGTGCACGCCGATTTGCTGCTGCACGTGGTGGACGCCTCCAGCCCGGTGCGCCACGAGCAGGTCGAGCAGGTCAACCGCGTGCTGGCCGAAATCAATGCCGACGACATCCCGCAGATCGTCGTGATGAACAAGATCGACGCCGCGCCGGAGCTGCTGGAACAGGGCCCGCGCGTGGAGCGCAACGAAGACGGCGTGCCGGTGCGCGTGTTCGTCAGCGCGCGCGACGGCATCGGCCTGGACGCGCTGCGCGAGGCGGTGGTGGAAGCGGCGCGCTGGCTGGCCGAGCGGCCGGCCGGGCCGGCGCCGCTCGACCCGCGCTTCGCCGACGGGCACGGTCGCGTGGACGATGCCCACGACGACACCACGGACGATGACCGGGGTGTCGGCGGAGACGATGGCCAGGACGGCGGCCAGGACGGTGGCGATGACGCCGCTCCGGAAGAACCCGACACGCTGTAAGCCGGTTCGGCGGAAATCGGTGCCAGATTGCCCCAAATAGGCAAATGTGGCGTCGATGACTGTTAGAATCCCTCTGTTCCAACTATCCCGGACCCGTGCACTTCATGCCCCAGTTTCCCCGGAATCCTGAATCGAGTCATGCCTTCGGCGGCGCCCCGTCGCGGTCGGCGTGGCAGCGTTTGCGCGCGATCCTGTCGTTGAACGATCCACGTTGGGGTCGGGGCGATGATGAAGACAAGGATAAGGACAAGGACAACAACCGCCAGCAGCAGCAGCGGCCGCCCCAGGACGGCCCGCCCGACCTGGACGAGCTGTGGCGCGACTTCAACCGCCGCCTGAACGGCCTGCTCGGCCGCAAGGACAACGGTGGCGGCGGCAACCAGGGTTTTGGCGGCGGCGCGCGCACGCCGGGCAAGGGCTCGGGCGTGGGCGCTGGCGTGGTGGTGATCGCCGCCATCGGCATCTGGCTGGCTAGCGGCTTCTTCATGGTGCAGGAAGGCCAGACCGCGGTGATCCTGCAGTTCGGCAAGTTCAAGTACACCACCGGCCCCGGCATCAACTGGCGCCTGCCGTACCCGATCCAGTCGGCCGAGATCGTCAACCTGTCGAGCGTGCGTTCGGTGGAAGTGGGCCGCTCGACCTCGATCAAGGACAGCAACCTGAAGGACGCGTCGATGCTGACGCAGGACGAGAACATCATCGACGTCCGCTTCACGGTGCAGTACGACATCCAGGACGCCCAGGAATTCCTGTTCTACAACAAGACCGACCGCGGCGGCGACGAAGAGCTGGTGACGCAGGCCGCCGAGACCTCGGTGCGCGAGATCGTCGGCCGCAACAAGATGGATGCGGTGCTGTACGAGAACCGCGAGCAGATCGCGCAGAACCTCGCCAAGTCGATCCAGTCCATCCTCTCGGCCTACAAGACCGGCATCCGCGTGATCTCGGTCAACGTGCAGAGCGTGCAGCCGCCCGAGCAGGTGCAGGCCGCCTTCGACGACGTCAACAAGGCCAGCCAGGACCGCGAGCGCGCCATCAGCGAAGGCCAGGCCTACGCTAACGACGTGATCCCGCGCGCCAAGGGCACCGCCGCGCGCCTGAACGAGGAGGCGCTGGCCTACAAGTCGCGCGTGGTCAACCAGGCCGAGGGCGACGCCGCGCGCTTCCAGCAGGTCCAGGCGCAATATGCCAAGGCGCCGCAGGTCACGCGCGACCGCCTCTACATTGAAACCATGCAGCAGATCTATACGAATTCGACCAAGGTGCTGGTGGACTCGCGCCAGGGCAACAATCTCCTCTACCTGCCGCTGGACAAGCTGATGTCGCAGGCGCAGTCCGGCACGCCGGCCGCCGGCGCCGCGCAGGCGCCCGCCGCCGGCAGCGCTCCCGCGCCGGCGCCCGACGCCGGCGGCGACAACCGGTCGCGCGAGCTGCTGCGCAACCGTGACCGCGATTCGCGCTGAGGAGCCCTGACATGAACCGACTGATTTCGATTGTCATCGGCCTCTTCATCGTGCTGGCGATTGGCTCCTCGATGGTGTACGTGGTGGACCAGCGCCAGTACGCGGTGGTGTTCGCCTTCGGCGAGATCAAGCAGGTGGTGCGCGAGCCCGGCCTGCACTTCAAGCTGCCGCCGCCGCTGCAGAACGTGGTCTTCATGGACCGCCGCCTGCTGACCATCGACGTGGCCGCGTCCGAGCGCTTCCTGACCGCCGAGAAGAAGAGCATGGTGGTGGACTGGTTCGTCAAGTGGCGCATCACCGATCCGCGCAAGTTCTTCGTCGCCTTCAACGGCAACATCCGCAGCGCGCAGGACCGCATGACCCAGCGCATCGATTCCGTCGCCCGCGAGGAATTCGGCAAGCGCACGGTGGCCGACGTGGTCGCCGGCGAGCGCGACAAGGTCATGCAGAACATCCGCTCGGCGATGGCCGACTACGCGCAGTCGGTCGGCGTGGAGATCATCGACGTGCGCCTCAAGCGCGTGGACCTGCTGCCCGCGATCAGCGAATCGGTGTACCGCCGCATGGAGGCCGAGCGCAAGCGCGTGGCCAACGAGCTGCGCTCCACCGGCGCGGCCGAGGGCGAGAAGATCCGCGCCGACGCCGACCGCCAGCGCGAGGTGGTGCTGGCCGAGGCCTACCGCGACGCGCAGAAGATCAAGGGCGACGGCGATGCCCAGGCTTCGCAGATCTACGCCGACGCGTTCGGCCGCGATCCGCAGTTCGCGCAGTTCTGGCGCAGCATGGAGGCCTACCGCAATACCTTCCGCGACAAGCGCGACGTGCTGGTGCTGGAGCCCAACTCGGACTTCTTCCGCTACATGCGCTCGCCGAATGGCGCGCCGGCCCCGGCGCCGGCGCCCGCGGCGGG
>NZ_AQPL01000350.1:0-7567 GCF_000395345.1 Cupriavidus sp. WS
GGGCGGCGCTGCCGGTCCGCCCGCCGCCGGCGCGAACCCAATTCAACGGGCATCCCGCGGATGCCCTGCAACCGACGTGAAGAGATTTACCATGTCCAACCACTGGCTTCTGCCTGAAAACATCGCCGACGTGCTGCCGTCGGAGGCCCGCAAGATCGAAGAACTGCGCCGCCGCATGCTGGACCTGTTCCGCACCTACGGCTACGAGCTCGTCATGCCGCCGATGCTGGAATACCTCGAGTCCCTGCTGACCGGCACCGGCCACGACCTCGACCTGCGCACGCTCAAGCTGGTCGACCAGCTCTCCGGCCGCACGCTGGGCCTGCGCGCCGACATCACGCCCCAGGTCGCCCGCATCGACGCGCACCTGCTCAACCGCTCCGGCGTGACCCGCCTGTGCTACGCCGGCAACGTGCTGCACGCGCGCCCGGCGGGCTTTCGCGCCACGCGCGAGCCGATCCAGGTCGGCGCCGAGATCTACGGCCACGCCGGCCTCGAAGCCGACGTCGAGATCCAGTCGCTGATGCTGGCCGCGCTGCAGGTCGCGGGGCTGACCGACGTGCGCCTGGACCTGTGCCACGCGGGCATCCTGGAGGCGCTGCTCGACGGCCTGCCGTCGAGCCGCAAGATCGAGGACGCGCTGTTCGCCGCGCTCGAGACCAAAGACGTGCCGGCGCTGCGCGAGCTGACCGAAGGCATGCCGCAGGCCGAGCGCGAGGCGCTGCTGGCGCTGCCCACGCTGTACGGCGGGGTGGACGTGCTGGAGCGTGCCCGCGCCACGCTGCCGGCCAGCCCGGCCATCGCGCGCGCGCTCGACGAGCTGGCCGCGCTGGCGGCCGCGGTGAGCGGGGCGAGCGTCAACATCGACCTGTCCGACCTGCGCGGCTACCACTACCACAGCGGCGTGATGTTTACCGCCTACGTCGCCGGCCTGCCCAACTACGTGGCCCGCGGCGGGCGCTACGACAAGGTCGGCGAAGCCTTCGGCCGCGCGCGGCCGGCCACCGGCTTCTCGCTCGATCTGCGCGAGGTTGCCGCGCTGTCGCCGCTGGAAGTGCGGGCTTTCGCCATCTTCGCGCCGTGGGATGCGGATCCCGAGCTGCGCGCCGCGATCGCCGCGCTGCGCGCCGACGGCGAGATCGTGATCCAGTCGCTGCCGGGCCACACGCACCAGCTCGACGAATTCAACTGCGACCGCCAGCTGGTGCGCCAGGACGGCGGCTGGGTGGTGGTGCCGCGCGGCGCCGGGGCGTAGGCGCCCTTTTTTCGCGCGGCTCGCGCGCATGGGCCGGCAGTGCCGCGGCGCCCGCCGCGCCCGCTTTCGGCCCGCTTTCGTCCCGTTGCCGGCCGGCTCCCCAAAAACGGGGTGTTGTCCGGCAACGAGAGTAAAATACGTTTTTAACCTTCTGACCAAATCAACATGTCCGCTTCTGCAGTAAGCCAGGGACGCAATGTCGTCGTGATCGGCACCCAGTGGGGTGACGAAGGCAAAGGGAAAATCGTCGATTGGCTTACCGATCATGCAAAGGGCGTGGTGCGGTTCCAGGGTGGCCACAATGCGGGCCACACCCTCATCATCGGCGGCAAGAAGACCATTCTGCGGCTGATTCCCTCGGGCATCATGCGCGCCGGCACGGTCTGCTACATCGGCAACGGCGTGGTGCTGTCGCCCGAGGCGCTGTTCCGCGAGATCGAGGAACTGGAAGGCGCCGGCCTGCAGGTGCAGAACCGCCTGCGCATCTCCGAAGCGACCACGCTGATCCTGCCGTACCACATCGCCATCGACAAGGCGCGCGAAGCGCGCCGCGGCGCCGGCAAGATCGGCACCACCGGCCGCGGCATCGGCCCGGCCTACGAAGACAAGGTGGCTCGCCGCGCGCTGCGCGTGCAGGACCTGTTCGATCCCAAGACCTTCGCCGAGCGCCTGCGCGAGAACCTGGACCTGCACAACTTCATGCTGACCCAGTACCTGGGCGCCGAAGCGGTGGACTTCCAGCAGACCCTGGACGAAATGCTGGCCTACGCGCCGCGCCTGGCGCCGATGGTGGCCGACGTGTCCGCCGAGCTGTACGCGGTCAACGCCGCCGGCGACAACCTGATGTTCGAAGGCGCGCAAGGCACGCTGCTCGACGTCGACCACGGCACCTATCCGTTCGTCACCTCGAGCAACTGCGTGGCCGGCGCGGCCGCCGCCGGCGCCGGCGTCGGCCCGGGCCGCCTGAACTACATCCTGGGCATCACCAAGGCCTACTGCACCCGCGTGGGTTCGGGCCCGTTCCCCAGCGAGCTGTACGACAACGACAATCCCGCCCGCCAGGACGCGGTCGGCGTGCGCCTGGCCAACGTCGGCAAGGAATTCGGCTCGGTCACGGGCCGTCCGCGCCGCACCGGCTGGCTCGACGCCGCCGCGCTCAAGCGCTCGGTGCAGATCAACGGCGTGTCGGGCCTGTGCATGACCAAGCTCGACGTGCTCGACGGCCTCGAGACCATCAAGCTGTGCGTGGGCTACCAGCTCGACGGCAAGACCGTCGACATCCTGCCGCGCGGCTCGGATGCGGTGGCGCGCTGCGTGCCGGTGTACGAGGAATTCCCGGGCTGGAACGAGTCCACCTTCGGCGTGAAGGCCTGGGACGCGCTGCCCGAGCAGGCGCGCGTCTACCTCAAGCGCATCGAGGAAGTGGTCGGCATCCCGATCGACATGATCTCGACCGGCCCGGACCGCGACGAAACCATCCTGCTGCGCCACCCGTACGTGGCGTGACGCCGGGCGCCCGCGAGGGCGCGCATGGCATGGCGCCGGCAAGGCGTCCGCAGCACAATAGCAAATCGGCCCGCGCAAGCGGGCCGAAGCATTCCCGGTCGACAGACCACAAGCCGAAGCGCCGGAATAGGCGACAAGAACCATGAACCTGCCATCGAACGACGACGAGAACCTGTGGATTTCCTGGGATGACTACCACAGCCTGATCGCACGCCTGTCACTGAACGTCCACGAATCGGGCTGGCAGTTCGACAAGATCCTGTGCCTGGCGCGCGGCGGCCTGCGCGTGGGCGACCAGATGTCGCGCATCTTCGACGTGCCGCTGGCCATCCTCGCCACCAGCAGCTACCGCGAGGCGGCCGGCACGCAGCAGGGCGAGCTCGACATTGCGCAGTACATCACGATGACCCGCGGCGAGCTGTCGGGCAAGATCCTGCTGGTCGACGACCTGGTGGATTCCGGCGTCACGCTCGAGCGCGTGGGCCGCCACCTGAAGGAGCGCTATCCGGCGGTGACGGAAGTCCGCTCGGCGGTGCTCTGGTACAAGGCGTGCTCCAAGGTCAAGCCGGATTACCACGTGACCTTCCTGCCGACCAATCCCTGGATTCACCAGCCGTTCGAAGAGTACGACACGCTGCGTCCGCACAACCTCGCGGCCTGGCTCAAGCGCGGCAAGCGCGTGGCCGACGGCGGCCCGCAGGCCTGATCCGCGGGGCGCGCGCACATGAGCGGGCAGGGCGGCGTCGCCACGCGGGCCTCGCGCTCGCAGGCTGCGTATCACAGCCTGCGCGACGACATCTTCGCCTTCCGCCTGCTGCCCGGCGACCGCTTCACCGAGAACGACGTCGCCGAGCGGCTCGGCATCTCGCGCACGCCCGTGCGCGAGGCGCTGCAGCGTCTGCAGGGCGACGGCCTGGTGCGCGGCCACTACCGCAACGGCTGGGAAGTGGTGCCGCTCGACCTGGGCCGCTTCGAAGCGCTCTACGAACTGCGCACCGTGCTGGAAACCCACGCGGTGACGCGGCTGTGCCAGCAGCCCGCCGCGCGCCACGTCGACCTCGCCAGCCTGGCGCGGCAGGACGCGATCTGGCGCGTGCCGCGCGCGCAGCGCCTGGCCGACGGCAACGAGGTGGCGCGGCTCGACGAGGGTTTCCACCTCGCGCTGATGCACGCGGCCGGCAACCCGGAGGCCGCCGCGGTCCACCAGCAGGTGACCGACCGCATCCGCATCATCCGCCGGCTGGACTTCGCCTACGGCGATCGCGTCGAACTGACCTATGACGAGCACGCCGGCATTCTCGATGCCGTGGCCGCGCGCGACAGCGCGCGCGCCGTCGCGCTGCTGGCCTCGCATATCGAGGACGGCCGCACCGAAGTGAGCCGCCTGACCACCGAGCGCCTTGAGCGGATCCGCACCAGCCTTGTGCTGCCGGTGCCGCCGGGCGCACCGCCGCGGCGCAGGCGCTTCGGCTGACGCCGGGCTTTCCTTGCCGGTCGCCGGACGGCGGCCACGCCCGGGCCCGCCGCCCGGCACCTTCCCCTGGACCTCTCCCAACACGCCCGCCACGCGGCCTTGGCGCGCCCGCTGACGCTTTGCGGGCCGCGCCATGGCCGCGCTCGCGCCATGTTTGTGCATCCGGGCCTGCGTTCTGTCCGCCGTGGCACGCATGTTGCAACGTCTCCTGCGAATCCGTTTATGTATACATAAATTGCAGGACACGATGAGTTCTCACCTGAATCCGATCCGCGGCAGCCGCGGCATGGCCGTCGCGCCGCACGCGCTGGCTTCGCAGAGCGCGCTGGCGGTATTGCGCGAAGGCGGCAATGCCGTCGAGGCGATGATCGCCGCGGCGGCCACCATTGCGGTGGCCTATCCCCACATGAACAGCATCGGCGGCGACAGCTTCTGGCTGATCGCCCGGCCCGGCGAAGCGCCGCGCGGCCTGGAGGCCTGCGGCGCGGCGGCCGGCGCGGCCACCATCGAACTCTACCGCGAGGCCGGCCTGGCCACGATCCCGTTCCGCGGCGGCCTGGCGGCCAACACCGTGGCCGGCACCGTCTCCGGCTGGAACGCCGCGCGGGCGTGGTCGCAGGAAGCGCTGGGCGGGCGCCTGCCGCTGTCGCGCCTGCTGGCCGACGCCATCGCCTATGCGCGCGACGGCGTGCCCGTCACGCAAAGCCAGTCGGCCTGCGTGGCGGCCAAGCAGGCCGAGCTGGCCGGCATCGCGGGTTTTGCCGAGACCTTCCTTGCCGAGGGCGTGCCGGCGACCGGCAGCCGCTTCCGCCAGCCGCGCCTGGCCGCGACGCTGGAACAGCTCGCGCGCGTCGGGCTGGACGATTTCTACCAGGGCGAGGTCGCGCACAGCATGGCGCGCGACCTCGCCGCCGTGGGCAGCCCGCTGACGCTCGACGACCTGCGCGCGCACCGCGCCGTGTGGAAGACCCCGCTGGCGCTGGCGCATTCGCGCGGCACCGTCTACAACATGCCGCCGCCCACGCAGGGCCTGGTCTCGCTGCTGATCCTGGGCCAGCTCGACCGCCTGCTGGACAGCGGCATGGACCCGCTCGGCGCGCCCTTCGTCCACGCCTGCGTGGAGGCGACCAAGCAGGCTTTCGGCGTGCGCGACCGCCATATCACCGATCCGCTCCACATGGACATCGATCCGCGCGACCTGCTGACGCCGGACTGGCTGGACACGGCCGCGGCGCGCATCCGCCCGGACGCCGCGCTGCCGTGGGGCAATGGCCTGGGGCCCGCCGACACCGTGTGGATGGGCGTGATCGACGGCGACGGCGTGGCGGTCAGCTTCATCCAGAGCATCTATCACGAGTTCGGCAGCGGCGTGGTGCTGCCGGCCTCGGGCGTCAACTGGCAGAACCGCGGCTGCAGCTTCTCGCTCGACCCCGCCGCGCGCAATCCGCTGGCGCCGGGACGCAAGCCGTTCCACACGCTCAACCCGGCGCTGGCGCGCCTGGCCGACGGCCGCACGCTGGTCTACGGCAACATGGGCGGCGACGGCCAGCCGCAGTCGCAGAGCGCGGTGTTCTCGCGCATCGCGCATTTCGGCATGAACCCGCAGGCCGCCATCGACGCGCCGCGCTGGCTGCTGGGCCGGACCTGGGGCCAGACCAGCGACACCCTGAAGCTCGAGGCGCGCTTTCCCGCCGCCACCAGCGACGCGCTGCGCCAGCTCGGCCACGACGTGGAAATCCTCAGGCCTTACGACGAGACGATGGGACACGCGGGCGCCATCCTGCTGCACCCGAACGGCCTCTACGAAGGCGGCTCCGATCCGCGCAGCGACGGCAGCGTGGCCGGCTGGTAGGCGCGGCGCAAGGCATGGGGCGCGCGCCGCGGCGCCGCCCGTTTTTTTCGCGGCTCCCTGCCGCACGGCGCGCCGGCCGCGCCGGCCGTCCCGGGGCCTGCGTACCGGCGGCGCGCCTTGCGCGCGCGCCGGTTTTCCCCGAAGTCCGTTCAAGGAGTGGTTCGATGCGTTCCGTTGCAGATGACGCAGTACTCGGCCTGGCGCCCGCCTTGCCACTGGCGCGCACGCGCTGGATCCAGCTCGCGCTGGGCGTGGCGTGCATGATGGCGATCTCCAGCCCGCAATACGTCTGGACCCTGTTTACCAAGCCGCTCGCCACCAAGCTCGGCGTGCCGCTGTCCGAGCTGCAGGTCACTTTCTCGCTGCTGATCGTGCTGCAGACCTTTTTCTCGCCGTTCCAGGGCGCGCTGATCGAGCGCTTCGGGCCGCGCCGGCTGATCGCGCTCGGCACGGTGCTGTCGGGGCTGAGCTGGGTGCTGGCGTCGCAGGTGCAGAGCCTGGGCATGCTCTACTTGTGCTACGGCGTGGTGGGCGGCCTGGGCACCGGCATCGTCTACGTCGGCGTGGTGGGCCAGATGGTGCGCTGGTTCCCGGACCGCCGCGGCTTCGCCGTGGGCATGGTCGCGGCTGGCTACGGCATGGGCGCGATCGTCACCACCTTCCCGATCGCCTCGGCGCTGGCCGGCAAGGGGCTGGAAACCACGCTGTGGCAGTTCGGCCTGCTGTTCGCGGTGATCGGCTTCATTGCCTCGCAGGGGCTGCGCGCGCCCGCGGCGCACGCGGCGGCGCCGGCGCATGGCCGGGAAGGCAGCGCCGCGCGCGCCGTGGCCGACGTGCCGACGCGCCAGATGCTGCGCACGCCGCTGTTCTGGCTGCTGTTCGGCATGATGACCATGATGTCCACCTCGGGCCTGATGGTGACGTCGCAGATGGCGGCCTTCGCCAAGGATTTCGGCGTCACCGGCGCCACCGTGCTCGGCATGGCGGCGCTGCCGCTGGCGCTGACGCTCGACCGCTTCACCAACGGGCTCACGCGCCCGCTGTTCGGCTGGGTCTCCGACCGCTGGGGACGCGAGAACACCATGTGCCTGGCCTTCGCGCTGGAAGGCGTGGCGATGGCGCTGTGGCTGCTGACGCGCGAGAACGCGGTGCTGTTCGTGCTGCTGTCGGGCGTGGTGTTCCTGGGCTGGGGCGAGATCTTCTCGCTGTTTCCCTCCACGCTGACCGATACCTTCGGCACGCGCTTCGCCACCACCAACTACGGCTGGTTGTACATCTCGCAGGGTATCGGCTCGATCTTCGGCGGCCCGCTGGCCGCGCTGATGCACGAGCGGCTGGGCAGCTGGATGCCGGTCTTCGGCGTGGCGATCACGCTCGACATCGCGACCGCGCTGCTGGCCATCGCGGTGCTCAAGCCGGCGCGGCGCAGCTACCTCGCGCGGCCGGCCGGCTGAGAAGCGGGCGGGGCGGCAGCGCGCCG
>NZ_AQPL01000351.1:0-8370 GCF_000395345.1 Cupriavidus sp. WS
CGGGCGGGGCGGCAGCGCGCCGCCCCGAGGCATCGCTCAGTAAGCCACCGAATAACGCTGGCGCGGGTGCGCCGGCTTTTCCACCTCGTCGAGCATGGCGATGGCGTAGTCCTCCATCGAGATCCAGCTCTTGCCCGCGGCGTCGGACAGCAGCGTGTCGCCGCCCGTGCGCCACGTGCCGGTGCGCGTGCCCGGCTCGAACAGCGCGGCCGGCGACAGGAAGGTCCAGTCGAGCGCGGTCTCGGCGCGCAGGGCATCGAGGAAATCGCGCCCGGCCAGCGCCTCCGGCTTGTAGGCGTCGGGGAATCCCGGCGTATCCACCAGTTGCACGCCGGGCGCCACGTAGAGGCTGCCGGCGCCGCCCACCACCAGCAGGCGCGGCACGCCCGCGGCCTTGACTGCGCCGACGATCTGCGCGGCCCTGGTGTGTTCGAAGCGCACCGTGCTGATGGCCACGTCGCTGCCGGCGATGGCGGCAGCGAGCGCTTTGGTATCCGCCGCGTCGGCGTCGCGCGTGGTCAGGTTCGGCTGCGCCGGCAGCTTGCCGGCCTGGCGCGCGACGGCGGTCACGGTGTGGCCGCGGCGCAGCGCTTCGTCGACGAGGCGGGTGCCGACGCGGCCGGTGGCGCCGATGATTGCGATCTTCATGTTCAACTCCTGGCTTGGTTGCCTGCTGTTTGTGGCTCGGGACTGCTGCACCGCTGTGTGTCTCACAGCATAGTCATGCCCGCGCAAGGCGCGGGCGCCAATCGCCGATATGAAACCAGTTCAGTTACATATCGGCGCAAAAAAATCAGCGCTTGCGGCGCTCCCCGGCGGCGCGCTCTACGTCCGCCAGCATGCCGGCGATGGTGATCTCCGCCAGCGCGCCGTCCATCGCCGCCTGCGCGCGGTCGGCGGCGTGCTTCAGCGCGCCGGTGATTTCCCGGCCCACCATGCACGCCGGGTTGGGCGCGCTGTGGTGCAGGGCGATCAGGGCGGTCGACTCCACCGCGCGGAACACGTCGAGCAGCGTGATCGACGCCGCCGCGCGCGTCAGCGAGGCGCCGCCAGTGCTGCCCATCGCGGTGCTCACCAGCCCCGCTTCGGCCAGTTGCCCGACCAGCCGCCGGATCAGCGCCGGGTTGGTGCCCACGCTGCCGGCGATCAGCGACGACGGCAGCGGCGCGTCGGCGCTGGCCAGCAAGGTGAGGATATGGACGGCGACGGCGAAGCGGCTGCTGGTGGTCATGGGGGAGCGCAATCCGAAGCGCGATGTGAAACCATCATAGTTACAGATGCGGGCGGCTGTCAAGCCGCGGGTCGCCGGCGCGCGGGGGGCGAGGCCGGCCGCGTGCCGCGACAGTGGCGTTCATATTGAAAAATCGCGGGAAACCTGCGCAAAACGCGACATTCTGGCCTGCAGGCAGCGGAAGAATGCCGGTATCGGCACTGAAACTGATACACTCACCCGCAGCGCAGCAGTCGGCGCCAGGCAGCGGGTGATCCGGGCCGCGCGCTGCCGTTCATGTGAACGGCAGTCCCCAGGAGGGACCGCCCGAGGGCGGCGCAGCGCAGGCCGGAACCGCCGCCGTGCTTATCTTTTTATTCAGTCGCGCGGTCGCGAAGAAAATCGAAAAAATCGAATCGGGAGCAGCAAGTTGTCGGATCAGATGCCGGAGAACAGGACGGAAAACAAAAAACCCGCAAGGCTCGAAAGCGCTGCGGGTTTTCCGTTTGATCTGGTGCCCAGGAGAGGACTCGAACCTCCACAGTGTTGCCACCGCTAGGACCTGAACCTAGTGCGTCTACCAATTTCGCCACCTGGGCGGGCGTCGAAACAACCGAAGCGCTCATTATAGCGACCGCAATACGTTTGTCAAATACTATCCATAAAAATTGAATCAAAATAACTATCCGATCCCTAGCCGGGAAGAAATCCTCGGCGTCCTGAGGACGTCCGGGTCGCCCCTGTCGGCAGGCGACATCGCCAAGGCGCTGGCCGTCACGCGCAAGGAGCACGACGGATTCCAGAAACGCCTCGCCGCGATGGAGCGCGACGGCCAGATCGAACTCAACCGCAAGGGCCGCTACGAGCTGGCCCACCAGCCCAACTTCGTGACCGGGCGCGTGCAGGGCCACCGCGACGGCTTCGGCTTCCTGATCCGCGACGACGGCGACGACGACATCTTCCTGCCCGAGCGCGAGCTGCAGAAGGCGATGCACAACGACCGCGCCCAGGTGCGCGTGATCGGCTACGACCGGCGCGGCCGGCCCGAAGGCCAGATCGTCGAGATCATCGAGCGCGCCAACCGCTACGTGATCGGCCGCCTGCTCAGCGAAGGCGGCGTGCTGGTGGTGGCGCCGGAAGACAAGCGCATCAGCCAGGACATCCTGATCCCGCCCAAGTCGCAGGGCAAGGCGCGCGTGGGGCAGGTGGTCAGCGTCGAGATCATCGACTATCCCGACCGCTACGTGCAGCCGGTCGGCCGCGTGGTGGAAGTGCTGGGCGACATCGACGACCCCGGCATGGAGATCGAGATCGCGGTGCGCAAGTACGGCGTGCCGCACGAGTTCTCCGATGCCTGCGCCAAGGAAGCCGCCGCGCTGCCCGACGTGGTGCGCGAGTCCGACCTCGACCACCGCATCGACCTGCGCGACGTGCCGCTGGTCACCATCGACGGCGAGGACGCGCGCGACTTCGACGACGCGGTCTACTGCGAGCCGGTCAAGATCGGCCGCGCCAAGGGCTGGCGCCTGGTGGTGGCGATCGCCGACGTGTCGCACTACGTGCGTCCCGGCACGCCGCTCGACGCCGACGCGCTCGACCGCGCCACCTCGGTGTATTTCCCGCGCCGCGTGATCCCGATGCTGCCGGAGAAGCTCTCCAACGGCCTGTGCTCGCTCAACCCGCAGGTGGACCGCCTGTGCATGGTGTGCGACGCGGTCATCACCGCCAAGGGCGAGCTCAAGGCCTACCAGTTCTATCCGGCCGTGATGCATTCGGCCGCGCGCCTGACCTACAACGAGGTCTGGGCCGTGCTGTCGAACACCAAGGGTCCGGAGGCGCACAAGCGCGCCGACCTGGTGCCGCACCTGCAGAACCTGTACGAGCTGTTCCAGGTCCTGCTCAAGTCCCGCCGCGAGCGCGGCGCGATCGACTTCGACACCACCGAGACCTACATCGTCTGCAATGCGCAGGGCAAGATCGAGCAGATCCTGCCGCGCACCCGCAACGACGCGCACCGCCTGATCGAGGAATGCATGCTGGCCGCCAACGTGTGCGCGGCCGACTTCCTCGAGCGTTTCAAGCATCCCACGCTGTACCGCATCCACGCCGGCCCGAGCGAGGAAAAGCTCAAGAACCTGCGCGAGTTCCTCAAGACCGTGGGGCTGTCGCTGGCCGGCGGCGACAAGCCGCAGGCGGCCGACTACGCCGACGTGATGGACAAGATCAAGAGCCGTCCCGACGCGCCCATGCTGCAGACCATGCTGCTGCGCTCGATGCAGCAGGCGGTCTACAGCCCGGACAACATCGGCCACTTCGGCTTGTCGTACGAGGCCTACGCCCACTTCACCAGCCCGATCCGCCGCTACCCCGACCTGCTGGTCCACCGCGCGATCAAGGCCGTGCTGGCGCACACCAAGTACCAGCCGGCGTTCGCCCCCGGCACGACGCTGAACACCGCCATCGCGCCCAAGGCGCGCCGCCTGCAGGCCAAGGACGCCGCCGCCAAGGCCGAGCTGAGCGCCGCGCGCGCCAAGCGCAACGAAGCCATCTGGGACGAGCTCGGCCTGCACTGCTCGGCCAACGAGCGCCGCGCCGACGAAGCCTCGCGCGACGTCGAAGCCTGGCTCAAGTGCTACTTCATGCGCGACAAGCTCGGCAGCGAGTTCTCGGGCACGGTCAGCTCGGTCACGTCGTTCGGCATCTTCGTGCAGCTCGACGAGCTTTACGTCGAAGGCCTGGTGCACGTCACCGAACTGGGCAGCGACTACTTCCAGTACGACGAGGCGCGCAACGAACTGCGCGGCGAGCGCACCGGCATCCGCTACCGCCTCACCGACCGCGTGCGCGTGCAGGTCTCGCGCGTGGACCTGGACGCGCGCAAGATCGACTTCCGTCTGGTGCAGGAGCCGTCGGCCAAGAACCTGCGCGCCCGCGCGCCGGTCACCGAAGCCCAGCCGCGCGTGCCCGCCGCGCACGCCGTGCCGGCGCGCAAGAAGGGCCGCCAGCTGGCGGCGCTGCTCGGCGGCACCTCCAAGCCGGAAGAATCGTTCGACGAGACGCTCGACCGCGTGATCGAGGAGCAGCCGGTGTTCGAGGCCGTCATCACGCCGGTCAAGGCGCGCCCGGGACAGGGCGCCAAGCCCGCCGGCAAGCCGGCCAAGCGTGCCGCCAAGCCCAAGCCCGCGCATCTCGGCTCGGGCCCCAAGGGCGGCGGCAAGCCGGCCGGCAAGAGCAGCCGCGCGGCGCGCAAGCGCTGATGCACGGCGGGGCGCCATCACCGGCGCCCCGCCGCGAACGCCCGGCGGGTGCCGGCGGGTACAATCCCGTCATGGCTAAACAAAAACTCCTGATCGGCTTTCACGCCGTCACCGCGCGCCTGCGCCAGGACGCCGCCGGCGTCACCGATGTCTACGTAGAATCCGCGCGGCGCGACCGCCGCATGCAGGACTTCATCCGCCTGGCCGAGAGCCTCAAGGTGCGCCTGCATCCGGTCGATGCCGAGCGCCTGCGCGGCATGGCCGGCACCGACCGCCACCAGGGCGTGGTGGCCCGCGCCGAAGACGTGGCGCTCGCGCTCAACCTCGACGAACTGCTCGACGGCATCGAAGGCACGCCGCTGCTGCTGGTGCTCGACGGCGTCACCGATCCGCACAACCTCGGCGCCTGCCTGCGCGTGGCCGACGGCGCCGGCGCGCACGCCGTGATCGCGCCCAAGGACCGCAGCGTCGGCCTCAACACCACCGTGGCCAAGGTCGCCAGCGGCGCGGCCGAGACCGTGCCCTACATCACCGTCACCAACCTCGCCCGCACCCTGCGCGAACTGCAGGAACGCGGCATCTGGGTGGTCGGCACCGCCGACGGCACCGACAAGACCGTCTACGACGCCGACCTCAAGGGCCCCATCGCCCTGGTGATGGGCGCCGAAGGCGAAGGCATGCGCCGCCTCACGCGCGAGACCTGCGACGAACTGGTCGGCATCCCGATGGCCGGCGGCGTGGAAAGCCTCAACGTCTCGGTGGCCAGCGGCGTGTGCCTGTATGAAGCGGTGCGCCAGCGCCGCCTGCCGCGCTGACGCCATGACGGCGGAACTCGACGCGCAGTCGCTGGCGGCCGCGCGCGGCCTGGTCGCCGATGCCGCCAGCATCATGGTGCTGACCGGCGCCGGCGTATCGGCGGAGTCCGGCGTGCCGACGTTCCGCGACGCCATGACCGGCCTCTGGTCGCGCTTCGACCCCGAGGAACTCGCGCAGGAAGACGCCTACCGGCGCCAGCCCGCGCTGGTCTGGGCGTGGTACCTGCACCGGCGCGAACTGGTCGCCGCCACCCATCCCAACCCCGCCCATCTCGCGCTGGCCGCGCTCGCCGCGCGCAAGAAGGTCACGCTGGTCACGCAGAACGTGGACGGCCTGCACCAGCGCGCCGGCAGCCACGACGTGATCGAGCTGCACGGCAACCTGTTCGCCGACAAATGGCTGGACGGCTGCGGCCGCTGCGACCCGGCCACCGCCATCCCCGGCACGCCGCCGCGCTGCGGGCTGTGCAACGCCATGATGCGGCCCGGCGTGGTGTGGTTCGGCGAAGAACTGCCGCGCGTGGCGCGCTATCGCGCCGAGCACGCCGCCGAAACCTGCGATCTGTGCCTGGTGGTGGGCACTTCCGGCCTGGTCTACCCGGCCGCCGGCCTGCCCGGCGTCGCCAGGGACCACGGCGCGCACGTCATCGTGGTCAACCCCCAGCCCTCGGCGCTGGACCAGACCGCCGACATCGTGCTGCGCGGGCCGGCCGGGGTGGTGCTGCCGCGCTTGTGGGACGAGGCCGCGGCGCCGGCCTGAGCGCGCCGGCGGCGGGGCGATCGGGTTCGCGTAAGGCGATGTACATCCCGGATGTACATCGCCCGCCGCCGTGCTGGACTTCCTGCATCCAGTGCTTATCAGGGGGCTGCCATGCACCACACCCGCATCTTCCGCAACGGGAATTCGCAAGCGATACGGATTCCCGCCGACCTTGCCTATCCGGACAGCGACATGCCGCTCGAGATCGAGCGGGTTGGCGACGAGTTGCGCATCCGCCCGGCGCGCAAGCGCCTGACCGGGCTGCTGGACGTGTTCGCGGCGTTTCCCGAGGATTTCCTCGCCGGCGGGCGCGAACGGCAGGAGCAGGCCGAACGGGACGGGCTTTGATGGCCAGGTACATGCTCGACACCAATATGTGCATCTACCTGATGAAGAACCAGCCGCCGCACGTGGCGCAGCGGCTGGAAGCGTGCTTCGAAGGGGATGTGGTGCTGTCGGCGGTGACGCTGGCGGAACTGGAATACGGCATCGCCATGTCGCGGGAGCCGGAAGCGGCTCGCCGCGCGCTGGCGGCGCTGGTGGCGCGCGTGCCGGTGCTGCCGCTGACGAGCGCGGCGGCGCGCGCCTATGGTCCGATCCGCGCGGCCACGCGCGAGCGCAAGGCCGACGCGCTGGACAAGCTGATCGCGGCGCACGCGCTGGCCGAGGGCGCCATCGTCGTGACCAACAACGTGCGCGATTTCGCCGCCTGTCCGGGTGTCAGCGTGGAAGACTGGTCGGTGCCGCCGGCGGCCTGAGCCGCCACGCTCAGCGCGCGATCAGCGCCTCCAGCTTGACCGCATCCGCCGCGAACAGGCGGATGCCGTCGGACAGCTTCTCGGTGGCCATCTGGTCCTCGTTGAGTTGCCAGCGGAAGGCCGCTTCGCCGCATTCGATGCGCGCGATGTTGGCGGCCTGGGCCTGGTCCACCGACAGCCTGCGCTCGACCTGGCCTTCGGTGGCGGCGAGCTTTTCGAGCAGGTCGGGGCTGATGGTCAGCAGGTCGCAGCCGGCCAGCGAGAGGATCTGTCCGGTGCTGCGGAAGCTGGCGCCCATCACTTCGGTCGCATAGCCGAATTTCTTGTAGTAGTCGTAGATCTGGCGCACCGAGCGCACGCCGGGATCGTCGTCGCCGGCGTTGGCGGCGGCGTCCCATTTGTCGCCGGCCTTCTGCTTGTGCCAGTCGAGGATGCGGCCGACGAAGGGCGAGATGAGCTGCGCGCCGGCTTCGGCGCAGGCCACCGCCTGGGCCAGCGAGAACAGCAGCGTCATGTTGCAGCGGATGCCTTCGCGCTGCAGCACCTCGGCGGCGCGGATGCCTTCCCAGGTGGAGGCGATCTTGATCAGCACGCGCTCGCGCGCGATGCCGCGCTGCTCGTAGAGGGCGATCAGGTGGCGCGCCTTGGCCACGGTGGCCTCGGTGTCGAAGGACAGGCGCGCGTCGACCTCGGTGGAGACGCGGCCCGGCACGATCGCGAGGATCTCGCAGCCGAAGCCGATCAGCAGCGCGTCCATGACGGCGTCGCGGCCTTCGTTGTCGCGCACGGCCTGGTCCAGCAGCGGGCGGTACTCGGCCTTCTGCACGGCCTTGAGGATCAGTGAGGGATTGGTGGTGGCGTCCTGCGGCGTGTACTGCTTCATCAACTGGAAATCGCCGGTGTCCGCCACGACGGTGGTGAACTGCTTGAGCTGATCGAGCTGGTTCATGGTCGGTGAGTCGCTGTTAGAGAGGGTGGATGGCGCCGCGGCCGGCATGCCGGGCCGCGCGCGCCGCCGTACATCGTTGCGCTCCCGGCAGGGGAGGGCGGTGCAAGGCGCAATGCCTTGGCCGGTGCCCGGAGCCGTCGTGCGGGGGCCGGGCGCCGGCCTCGCAGCCATTGTACCGCCGCCCCGCGCCGCCTCCGGCGATGCCACGGCATTCCGGTACACTATGCGGTTTCCCCCAAGAAGACGGGCTGTTGTCATGACTCAGGATGAACTCAAGGCGCTGGTGGCGCAAGCTGCGGCGGACTATGTCGAGAAGGAAGTGCCGGCAGGCGCGGTGCTCGGCGTGGGCACGGGCTCCACGGCCAACCTCTTTATCGATGCGGTGGCGGCGTTCAAGGGACGCTTTGCCGGCGCGGTCTCCAGCTCGGAGGCATCCACCCGCCGCCTGCAGCAGCATGGCTTCAACGTGCTGGACCTCAACGAGGTCGACGAAATCCCCGTCTACGTGGACGGCGCCGACGAGATCGACGCCAGCGGCGCCATGATCAAGGGCGGCGGCGGCGCGCTCACGCGCGAGAAGATCGTGGCCTCGGTGGCGCAGCGCTTCGTCTGCATCGCCGA
>NZ_AQPL01000352.1:0-2256 GCF_000395345.1 Cupriavidus sp. WS
AGATCGTGGCCTCGGTGGCGCAGCGCTTCGTCTGCATCGCCGACGGCAGCAAGCTGGTGGAAGTGATGGGCGCGTTCCCGCTGCCCGTGGAAGTGATTCCGATGGCACGCGCCGCGGTGGCGCGCAAGCTGGCCGCGCTGGGCGGCCAGCCGCGCCTGCGCATGACGAAGGAAGGCGGCATCTACAAGACCGACAACGGCAACGTGATCCTCGACGTGGCCGGCCTGAAGATCGCCGACCCGAAGGGCCTGGAAGAGGCCATCAACCACGTGCCCGGCGTGGTGACGGTGGGCCTGTTCGCGCTGCGCGGCGCGGACGTGCTGCTGCTGGGCACGCCGGAAGGGGTCAAGCGCAGCGATTTCTGAGCCGCGCGCCAGGATTTCCGGCCGACAGGATGTCCGGCCGACAAAAAGGGTGCCTCTCGCGGCACCCTTTTTTTGCGCTTCACTGCCGCGGCATCTGGCCGCGGGCAGCCGCCATCAGGCCTGCGGCGGCGGCACGTAGCCCTGGGCCTGGTCGGCGCCGTCGCCGAAGAAATACTTCTCGGTCTGCTTGAGCAGGTACTGGCGCGCGCGCGTGTCGGCCATGTTGAGGCGGTTTTCGTTGATCAGCATGGTCTGGTGCTTGAGCCAGCCGGCCCAGGCTTCCTTGGACACGCTTTGCCAGATCTTCTTGCCGAGTTCGCCAGGCAGTGGCGGCAGGTCGAGCCCTTCGGCTTCCTTGTTGAGCTTGACGCATTGGACCATGCGGGCCATGGGGAACTCCTTGTAGTCGTGTGATGTGGCCGGCGCGGCGGGCGCGCCGCGCCATTGCAGGGCGCTATTGTAGCGAAGCGGGGGCCAGCCTTCCGGCTACCCCCACGGTCGTCACAGTTTTTTCATCAGCACCATCGACTTGCGCTGCCAGTTGTAGAGCTTGCGCTTGTCTTCGGGCAGGTCGTCCACGTTGGCATGGACGAAGCCGCGCTTGAGGAACCAGTGTTCGGTGCGCGTGGTGAGCACGAACAGGCGGTCCAGCCCGAGGCTGCGCGCGCGGCGCTCGATGCGCTTGAGCAGGCGCTCGCCGTCGCCGGTGCCCTGCGCCTCGGCCGACACGGTCAGGCAGGCCATCTCGGCCATGCCTTCGCGCGGGTAGGGGTAGAGCGCGGCGCAGCCGAACAGCACGCCATCGTGCTCGATCACCGAGAAGTTGGCGATGTCGCGCTCGATCAGGTGGCGCCCGCGCGGCACCAGCGTGCCGTCCTGCTCGAGCGGGGCGATCAGCTGGACGATGCCGCCGACGTCGTCGAGCGTGGCTTCGCGCAGGCTTTCGAGGTCGGTGTCCGAGATCATGGTGCCGACGCCGTCGTGCAGGAACAGCTCCAGCAGCACCGAGCCGTCCAGCTCGAACGGGATCAGGTGGGCGCGCGGCACGCCGCCCTTGAGGGCCTTGACCAGGTGTTCCAGGTAATAGGCCACTTCGGGCGGCAGGTGGTTGTTCTGCAGCCGCTCGACGGCGGTGCGCAGCGACATTTCCGGCATCAGCCGGCCGGTGGCGTCCTGCACGCCGGACACCTCGGTGATGAAGACCAGCTTGTCGGCCTTGATGGCGGTGGCGGTGGCGCTGGCCACGTCTTCCATCGACAGGTTGAAGGCCTGGCCGGTGGGCGAGAAGCCGAGCGGCGAGAGCAGCACGACCTTGCCGTGCGAGAGCGACATGCGGATCGACTCGCCGTCGATCTTGCGCACCAGGCCGGTGTGCTGGTAGTCCACGCCTTCGACGATGCCGACCGGGCGCGCGGTGACGAAGTTGCCGGAAATCACCGACAGCTGGGCGCCGGCCATCGGCGTGTTGGGCAGGCCCTGGCTGAAGGCGGCCTCGATGTCCAGGCGCAGCTCGCCGGCGGCTTCCTTGGCGCATTCGAGCGCGGCGTTGTCGGTGATGCGCACGCCATCGGCGAACTGCGACTCGACGTGGCGCAGCGCCAGTTGCTCTTCCACCTGCGGGCGCGAGCCGTGCACCAGCACGATCTGCATGCCCATCGCGTGCAGCAGCGCGACGTCGTTGACCAGCGCATTGAGCGTGCCGGCCTTGACCAGCTCGCCGGCGAAGGCGATCACGAAGGTCTTGCCGCGGAACGCGTGGATGTAGGGGGCTACCGCGCGCAGCCAGTCGACGAACTGCTGGTGGTCCGGCGCGCCGCGCTCGGCCGCCTCGGAGGCGGGGGCGGAAAGCGGCGCGGCCGGGGGCGCGGAGGGGGCGGGGACGGGCAGGGGC
>NZ_AQPL01000353.1:0-11013 GCF_000395345.1 Cupriavidus sp. WS
GTTTTCGTGGTGGGCGTGGTGGAACCAGCGCGGGTATGTAGGGTTTCGGTCAGCGTTGAGCGCTCTCGTGTCAGCATCTCTCAAGCGGGTACGTTTCAAGCCGGGGCCACGGCGCCCACCACGAATCCAGTACCGATCGAGACATCGCACCCATCCGCCCCGGTCGCGGCAGCAGCTTGAGCTACCTGGACCAACGCCACCATGCAGCGCCACCACGAATCCAACACCACCCAAGAGAGCGTGGCCACCAGAATCGGTACCGGCAGAATCCCAGCAGAACCACCACCCCCACCACGAAACCACCAACCTCGGCAACTCTGTTCGGCTCTGCCCCTGCCGGCAAGGCAGTCCGCTTTCTTGGCTTACTTTCTTTTCGGATAAAAGAAAGTAAGTCGCGCCGGGGGCGCGAAAGCCGTTGACTTTAAGCTTTTGAATTTTAATTTGACTTTGAAGTTAAAGCCTTTGACTTTGACACTTCAAATCCAAAAAATCCGCCTACTCCAAATAATCCCCATACCTCCCCCGTATCTCCTCAAGATTAGCAAGCGTACCCGACAGATGCCGCCGCAGGCTGGCCTGCGCCTCGTCCACGTCGCCGCGCGCGATGGCATCGACGATGGCGGCATGGTCCGCCACCACGGCGCCGGCCTTGCCGGGAATCGGCAGGTGCAGGCGCCGCAGGCGGTCCAGGTGGCCGCTCTGGCGGCGCACCAGCAGCCACAGGTCGGGCACCTGCGCGGCGTCGTACATCTGGCGGTGGAAGGCCAGGTCGAGCTGGGCGAATTCGGCGAAGTCCGGGGCGGGCAGCAGCGCCTGCTGGCGCGCCACCATCTGGCGCAGGCGCTCGGCCAGCGCGGCGTCCGGCGCCCCGGCCAGCGTGCGCACGATCTCCACCTCGACCGAGCGGCGCAGGAAATGCGCCTGCCGGGCCAGCGCGATGCTGATCGGACTGACCACGGTGGCGTGCTGCGGGAAGATGTCGACCAGCCCTTCCTCGCTCAGGCGCATCAGCGCGTCGCGCACCGGCGTCTGGCTGATGCCGTACCGCGCGGCCAGGTCGGTGCGCGAGAGCACCGTGCCGGGCGTGAGCGCCATCGAGATGATCTGCTCGCGCATGTGCTCGAACACCTGCGGCGCGGCATGGCGCGTGCGGTCGAACTGGAACTGGATGTGCGCGGCGGTGGCTTCCATCGGGCGGCGGCGGTCTTTGTCGGGGGGCACGCGGCGGTATGCGTATCCGGAATATCAGGTTTGGCAAAAGGCGGGGGCGCAGCGCCACGCGCTGTGGTGCACTTACGCTTGGCTGCGCGTGGCGCAGCCGCGGCGAGGCCCGCTGCCCCGCATTCTAGAGCAAACGCCCTTGGTTTGACACACTAATATATTAGTGCTCTAATTGGCCGCCATCCTATCAGATGTCATACCTCTGCTGCCGGCGGAGGCCCACGACGAACATCCCAGGAAGAGACAATGACGTCCCGAAAGAAGACGCCCGAGACATTGCGCAGCGCGCGCTGGTTCGCGCCCGACGACCTGCGCTCCTCCGGCCACCGCTCGCGCATCATGCAGATGGGCTACGCGCCCGAGGAATGGCTGGACCGCCCGGTCATCGCCATCATCAACACGTGGTCCGACATCAATCCGTGCCACTCGCACTTCAAGCAGCGCGTGGACGACGTCAAGCGCGGCGTGCTGCAGGCCGGCGGCTTCCCGATCGAGCTGCCCGCCATCTCGCTGTCCGAGAGCGCGGTCAAGCCGACCACCATGCTGTACCGGAACATGCTGGCGATGGAGGCCGAGGAGCTGATCCGCTCCCACCCGGTCGACGGCGCCGTGCTGATGGGCGGCTGCGACAAGACCACGCCGGGCCTGCTGATGGGCGCCTCCAGCGCCGGCGTGCCGGCCATCTACGTGCCGGCCGGGCCGATGCTGCGCGGCAACTACAAGGGCAACGTGCTGGGCTCGGGCTCGGATGCGTGGAAGTACTGGGACGAGCGCCGCGCCGGCAACATCAGCCAGGCCGAGTGGACCGGCATCGAGGGCGGCATCGCGCGCAGCCACGGCACCTGCATGACGATGGGCACGGCCAGCACCATGACGGCGATCGCGGAGACCATCGGCATGACGCTGCCGGGCGCCTCGTCGATTCCCGCCGCCGACGCCAACCATATCCGCATGTGCTCGGAGTCGGGCCGGCGCATCGTCGACATGGTGTGGGAGGACCTGACCCCGGCGCGCATCCAGACGCGCGCCGCGTTCGAGAACGCCATCGCCGTGGCGATGGCGATGGGCTGCTCCACCAACGCCATCATCCACGTGATCGCGATGGCGCGCCGCGCCGGCTGCGAGATCGGCCTGGAAGACTTCGACGCGGCCAGCCGCCGCGTGCCGGTGATCGCCAACATCCGGCCCAGCGGCGACAAGTACCTGATGGAGGATTTCTTCTACGCCGGCGGCCTGCCCGCGCTGATGAACCGCATCCGCGACAAGCTCCAGCTCGACGCGCTCACCGTCACCGGGCGCACGCTGGGCGAGAACATCGCCGGCGCCGAGGTCTACAACGACGACGTGATCCGCACTCCGGACAACGCGCTCTACCAGGAAGGCGCGCTGGCCGTGCTCAAGGGCAACATCGCGCCGGACGGCTGCGTGATCAAGCCGAGCGCCTGCGAGCGCCGCTTCTTCAAGCACACCGGCCCGGCGCTGGTGTTCGACGACTATCCGTCGATGAAGGCCGCGGTGGAGGACGAGAGCCTCGACGTCACCGCCGACCATATCCTGATCCTGCGCAACGCCGGCCCGCAGGGCGGCCCCGGCATGCCCGAGTGGGGCATGCTGCCGATCCCCAAGAAGCTGGTCAAGCAGGGCGTGCGCGACATGCTGCGCATGTCGGACGCGCGCATGAGCGGCACCAGCTACGGCGCCTGCATCCTGCACGTGTCGCCGGAATCGTATATCGGCGGCCCGCTCGCGCTGGTGCGCACCGGCGACCTGATCTCGGTGGACATCGACCGCCGCAGCATCCACCTCGAAGTCTCCGACGAGGAACTGGCGCGCCGCCGCGCGGCCTGGACGGCGCCGCCGCCGCGCTTCGGGCGCGGTTACGGCTGGATGTTCTCCAAGCACATCCGCCAGGCCAACGACGGCTGCGACTTCGACTTCCTGCAAACCGATTTCGGCGCGCCCAGCGGCGAGCCCAGCATCTACTGATGACCGCCATGACCGAAACCAGCCAGTTCAGCCCGCGCACGCGCGACCAGCTCAAGACCGTCAGCACCGCCACGCTGTGCACCGCGCTGTTCAAGCGCGGCCTGCGCAACCAGTTCCTCCAGGACGTGCATCCGCTCAACCCGGCGCACGGCAACATGGTGGGCGAGGCCTTCACGCTGCGCTACATCCCCGCGCGCGAAGACCTCAACCCGATCACGGTGTTCCAGGACCCCGACCATCCGCAGCGCCAGGCCGTGGAGCAATGCCCGCCGGGCGCGGTGCTGGTGATCGACAGCCGCAAGGACGCGCGCGCGGCCTCGGCCGGCTCGATCCTGGTCACGCGCCTGATGCGCCGCGGCGTGGCCGGCGTGGTGACGGACGGCGGCCTGCGCGACGCGCCCGAGATCGCGCGGCTCGCCATCCCCGCCTACCACCAGCGCCCGTCCGCGCCGACCAACCTGACGCTGCACCAGGCCATCGAGATCAACGGCCCGATCGGCTGCGGCGACGTGGCCGTGTTCCCCGGCGACGTGATGGTCGGCGATGGCGAGGGCGTGGTCGTGATCCCGCGCCACCTGGCCGAGGAGATCGCCGCCGAGGCGGTGGAGATGACCGCGTTCGAGGATTTCGTCACCGAGGAAGTCAACAAGGGCCGCTCCATCATCGGCCTCTATCCGCCGACGCAGGAACAGAGCCGGCTGGATTTCGCCGCCTGGCGCGAGAAGAACGGCCGCTAGGCCGGGACCAGGCAGAGCACTGCCGCCAAGACACAAGACGGAGCCACCGCGGCTCCGCCCACCCCAACCCGACCGACCACAAGGGACCTCTTCTCATGAAACACCGCCTTCTCCAGCACGGCCGCCTGCCGGCCGCGCTCGAAGCCAGCCTGGCCGAGCACTACGACGTCCACCCGCTGTGGGCCGAGACCGACCCCGCCGCCTTCCTGGCCGCGCGCGGCGGCGAGTTCGTGGCGCTGACCACGCGCGCCGCCAACGGCGTGGACGCCGCCATGATGGACGCCATGCCGGCGCTCAAGGTCATCTCCAGCTTCGGCGTGGGCCTGGACAAGATCGACCTCGACGCCGCGCGCGCGCGCGGCATCGCCGTGGGCTACACGCCCGACGTGCTCAACGACTGCGTGGCCGACACCGCGTTCGGCCTGCTGATGGACGTGGCGCGCGGCTTCAGCGCGGCCGACCGCTTCGTGCGCCGCGGCGCATGGCCCAGCGGCGCGTTCCCGCTGAGCACGCGCGTGAGCGGCAAGCGCATGGGCATCATCGGCATGGGCCGCATCGGCCGCGTGATCGCGCGGCGCGGGCTGGGCTTCGACATGGACGTGCGCTACCACAGCCGCCGCCCGGTGGCCGACCTGACCTACCGCCACGAGCCGTCGCTGGCGGCGCTGGCCGAGTGGGCCGACTTCCTCGTCATCGCCACCGCCGGCGGGCCGGAAACCCGCCACCTGGTCTCGGCCAGCGTGCTCGAGGCGCTCGGGCCGCGCGGCTTCCTGATCAACATCGCGCGCGGCACGGTGGTGGACGAGGCCGCGCTGGTGGACGCGCTGGCGCACAAGCGCATCGCCGGCGCCGGGCTCGACGTGTTCGAGCACGAGCCGCAGGTGCCGCCCGCGCTGTTCGCGCTGGACAACGTGGTGCTGCTGCCGCATATCGCCAGCGCCACCAACGAGACCCGCCAGGCGATGGCCGACCTGGTGTTCGAGAACCTGCAGAGCTTCTTCGCCACCGGCGCGGTCAAGCGCGAGGCGACCTGACGCCCGGCGCGAGGCGCGGCGGCGGCCCCCTACCACCGTGTGGTAGCGCCCCGCCCGCGCCTTTGCGCATACTTCACGCTCGACGCAAGGACAGAACCGACAACAAAGGGTCGAGCATGGAAGTCATCACGTTTGCCGCGTATCTCCTGGTCTTTCTGCTCGCGCTGCTGCTCGGCGCGCGCAGCGTGAGCCGGCATCACCCGGCCCTGCGCCAGGATGCCGCGCCGTCGCTGAAGCGCCGGCAGTCCTGACGCCGGACGCCCGAAACCGGCTTTTCCCTTCAGGCCTGCGCCACGTCCGCGCCGGCCTGCGCCATCACCCTGAGGCGCGCCATCGAACTGCGGATGTGCTGCCGCGCCACCTGCTCCGCCCGGTCGCCGTCGGCGCTCTCGATGGCCGCCACGATCTGCTCGTGCTCGTCGATGGCCGCCAGCGCGCGGTCGCGCGGGAACACGGTGCGCGGCGCGAACACCTGCGAGGTCATGTGGACGATCGGCACCTGCCGCGCCAGGTATTCGTTCGACGCCAGGCCGATGATGGTGGTGTGGAATTCCACGTTGGCCACCGTGTATGCCTCGGGCTGCCACGGCGCCAGGCTGCCGCGCTGGGCGCCGATGACGGCGCGCAGCGGCGGGCCCGCCAGCTTGCCGGCGCGCTCGGCGGCCAGCCGCGCCGCGAGGCCGTCGATGACTTCGCGCAGGGCGTAGGCGTCCATCAGTTGCCGGAAGTCCGCGCTGACCACGGTGACGCCGCGCGCGGTCTCGGCGCTGACCAGCCCTTCGCGCTCCAGCATGCGCAGTGCCTCGCGCAGCGGCGTGCGGCTGATCTTCAGGTCTTCGGAGATCTCCACCTGGCGCAGCGCCTTGCCCGGCGGATAGACGCCGCGGTAGATGCGCTGGCGCAGCACCTGCGCCACCTCTTCCACCAGGCGCAAGCGCCCCTGCCATTCGAACGTTTCTGCCATTTGCCTCTCTGAGCGCCGCAGCGCAGTGGAAGTGCGGATTTTGTCGGCGCAGTTTACAAGCGCATGACACACGTCTACTATAGCCGCAAAGAATGGATTCTGGATCCAGAAACCAATGGTGCGGGCGCCCTAACGCGGCCGCGCCGTGGCGGCGCCTCCGATCCGCTCCGAGACGTTTTCTGGAGAAGCTCGCCAATGAGCGATATGAGCGATGCGCTTTGCTTCCTGTCCGCCACCGAACTCCAGGGCCGCATCGCGCGCCGGGAGGTCTCGCCGGTGGCACTCATGCGGGCGGTGCTGGAGCGCGCCGCGCGCCTGCAGCCCGAGCTGAACTGCTTCATCACGCTGTGCGCCGAGCAGGCCCTGGACGCGGCCCGCGCGGCCGAACAGGCCGTCATGGACGGCAAGCCGCTCGGACTGCTGCACGGCATCCCGTTTACCGCCAAGGATCTGGTCAACACGCAGGGCGTGCGCACCACCTTCGGCGCGGCGCCCTACCGCGACAACATCCCCGGCACCGACGCCGTCGCCGTGGCGCGCCTGCGCGCGCAGGGCGCCATCCTGATCGGCAAGACCACCACGCCCGAGTTCGGCTCCAAGTGCCTGACCGATTCGCCGCTGTTCGGCCGCACGCGCAACGCCTGGAGCGCCGCGCGCACCAGCGGCGGCTCCAGCGGCGGCGCGGCGGTGGCGGTGGCCAGCGGCATCGCCCCGCTGGCGGTGGCCACCGACGGCGGCGGCTCCACGCGCATCCCGGCCGCGTGCAACGGCGTGGTCGGCATCAAGCAGAGCAACGGCGTGATCCCGCACAGCCAGGCGCAGGACCTGTTCGGCAACCAGACCTACGTCACGCCGACCACGCGCACGGTGGCCGACACCGGCCTGATGATGCAGGTCATGGCCGGCGAGCATGCGTGCGACCCGTGGTCCATCGGCGTGCCCAAACCCGATTACGTCGAGGCGGCGCAGGCGCGCGGCGACCTGCGCGGCAAGCGCATCCTCCATTGCCTGGCGCCGCCGGGGCGTCCCGTGGCGGCCGAGGTGGCGCGCGCGTTCGAGGCCAGCCTGGCGCGGCTGGCCGGCCTGGGCGCGGAGCTCGAGCCGTTCTCCGGCGAAGGCTTCGACGTGGAGCCGATCTGGCGCGCGATCAACCACACGGTCTGGCGCGCGCGCTTCGCCGCCATCGCCGCCGAGCACGGCGAGCAGCTCAGCGCCACCTTCCTGCGGCAGGTGGCCTCGGCCGCGCAGGTCAGCGGCGTCGAATACCAGCAGGCCATGTTCGACCGCTCGGCGCTGTTCCAGCGCGTGCAGGCGCTGCTCGCGCGCGCGGATTTCCTCGCCATGCCCACGCTCACGCGCACCGCGCTGCCGCTCGGGCAGGACCTGTTCGGCACCATCGACATCGACGGCCAGCACTACGAGAACGTGCGCGCGCACTGGTTCCCGTGGACCATGCCGTTCAACATGACCGGCCACCCCGCCATCAGCCTGAACAGCGGCTTTGCCGCCGACGGCCTGCCGGTCGGCTTCCAGCTGGTCGGGCAGTTCCGCGGCGACGCGGCGCTGCTGCGCGCCGCCGCGCTGTTCGAGTCCGCGCACGGCCTGCTGGGCCAGTGGCCGCAAGCCTGACGACTTCCCCCCCCGAACGACCTGACCCCGCCCGCGCCATGATCCAAGCCTCTCGCCGCAAACTCACGCTCCACCTCCTGGCGCTGCCGGCCTGCGCCGCCGCCGTGCTCGCCCTGCCCCGGCCGGCGCACGCCGCGGACGGCGGCGAGCCGATGCGCATCGTCGTCGGCTACGCGCCCGGCGGCGCGGCCGACAGCCTGGCGCGCCTCTATGCCGAGCAGCTGCGCCAGGACGGGCAAGGCACGGTGATCGTGGAAAACCGCCCGGGCGCCTCGGCGCGGCTGGCGCTGGACTACGTCAAGCGCGCGAAGCCCGACGGCAAGACCGTCTTCATCGGGCCGTCGCCGCTGTTCACCATCTTCCCGCTCACGTACAGGAAACTCGGCTACGACGCCGACAAGGACCTCGTGCCCGCCGCCGTGCTGACCGACGTGCCGACCGTGGTGGCCGCCGGCGCGCAGCAGCCGTACAAGAACATGAAGGAATACGTGGAGTGGGCGCGCCGCAATCCGGCCGGCGCCAGCCTGGGCCTGGCCACCATCGGCAGCGCCGGCCACCTCGGCACCGTGGCGCTGGGCAAGTCGGCCGGCGTCGCCATCACGCCGGCGGCCTACCGCGGCGCCTCGCCGATGCTGGTGGACGTGATCAGCGGCAACGTTTCGATCGGCTGGGACGCGGTGGCCAGCATGATGACGCTGTACAAGGCCGGCAAGCTCCAGTTCCTGGGCGTGAGCGGCACGCACCGCGCCAAGGCGCTGCCCGAGGTGCCCACGCTCAAGGAGCAGGGCTTCGGCCAGTACGAGTACGCCACCAGCTGGTACGGCGCCTTCCTGCCGGCCGGCACGCCGCCGGACGTGGTGGCCAGGGTGGAGAAGATGTTCATCGCCGCCTCGGGCAACGCCGCCACCGCCGCCAAGCTCGAAGCGCTGGGGCTGGAAGTCGCGCCGAAGCCGGGGCAGGACGCGCGCCACCGCATCCAGGTCGAGCGCGCCGCGTGGAAGCCGATCGTGGAGGCCACCGGCTTCGTCGCCGAGGACTGAGCCGGCGGGCGGCGGGCGGTTCCTGCGGGCGCGGCCGGCATCGCGCGGGCCGGCGCCTGTAGTATTGCAGGCTGGCGCAGCCACCTTGCGAGGAACCCCCATCGTGTCCACGGCATCGGCGTTCGAGTTCATCCTGGTACTGGTCGGCGTCATCATCGGGCTGGAGCTGCTGGCCCGGCGCCTGCACCTGCCGCCCGCGGCGGCGCTGCTGGCCGGCGGCATGGCGATCGCCTTCCTGCCGGGCGTGCCGCAGCTGGAGTTCGACCCCGAGCTCATCCTCATCATCTTCCTGCCCCCGCTGCTGCTCGACGGCGCCTACTTCACGGTGTGGGAAGACTTCAGACGCAACCTGGGCGGCATCCTGTGGCTGGCCATCGGCGCGGTGGCCTTCACCACGCTGGCGGTGGGCGTGGTCACGCACTGGCTGCTGCCGGCGCTGCCGTGGGCGGCCTGCTTCGCGCTCGGCGCGGTGGTCTCGCCGCCCGACGCGGTGGCGGCCAAGGCCGTGCTGGAGCGCGTGAGCCTGCCGCGCCGGCTGATGGCGCTGCTCGAAGGCGAGAGCCTGCTCAACGACGCCGCCGGGCTGGTGCTGTTCCGCTTCGCCATCGCCGCGGCGCTGACCGGTGCCTTCAGCCTGTGGCAGGCCTCGGCCTCGTTCGCCGTGCTCGGGCTGGGCGGCGTGGTGGTGGGCGGCTTCATCGGCGCGGTGATGGTCACGCTGCAGCGCACGCTGGGGGTGGACCACCTCGTGATCGCCGCCTCGCTGCTGTCGCCGTGGCTGAGCTACACGGTCGGCGAATCGATGCACGTGTCCGGCGTGATCTCCACCGTGACCTGCGGCCTGATCATGGGCTGGCGCCAGCACGAGGTGCTGTCCGCGCGCATCCGCGCCAAGGGCACGGCGTTCTGGCAGGTGATGGTGTTCCTGCTGGAGGCGCTGGTGTTCATCCTGATGGGGCTGTCGCTGCGCGGCGTGCTGGCGCGCCTGGGCGGCGCGGCGCATGCGTTCGACACGCTGGCGCTGCCGGTGGCGGCGGTGGTCGCCGCGGTGGTGGTGTCGCGCTTCGTGTGGATCTTCGCCACCGGCTGGCTGCGCGCCGCCTGCGCGCGGCTGGCCGGGCGCGCCGCGCGGCCGCATTCGGCGGCCGGCTCGGCCGTGCTGTCCTGGGCCGGCATGCGCGGCGTGGTGACGCTGGCGATCGCCTTGTCGGTGCCGGAATCGATCCCGGGCCGCGACCTGATCCTGGCGGCGGCGTTCGCGGTGATCCTGGTGACGGTGCTGCTGCAAGGCTCCACGCTCGGCCTGCTGATCCGCGCGCTGCGCCTGGGCGACGCCGAGGAAACCAACCCGGCCCACCTCACCGAGTCGCAGGCGTGGGCGCACCTGGAGGCCGCCCAGTTCAAGGCGGTGGAAGCGCTGGCCTACGACGCCGGCGGCACGCTGATCCACCCGCGCCTGCTGGAGCAATACCGCTACCGCGCCGACATCACCGCGCGCTACAGCGCCGACACGGCCTCGCGCGCCGGCGTGGCCGCCGAGCACTACCGCGTGGTGCTGGCCGCCATCGCCGCGGGGCGCGCGGAACTGCTGCGCCTGCATCGCCTGGGCCAGATCCACGACCACGTGCTGGAAGTGCTCGAGCGCGACCTGGACCTGCAGGAGATCGCCGCGGAGGACGCGCGCGGCTGACGCGCCGCGCGGCGCGCTCAGTTCCCGGAGGCGGGCGTGGGCGCCATCAGGTCCTCGAGGAAGTACGCGGCAAGCTGGTGGCGCCCTTCGAGCCGCGCCTTGGCGTAGACGTTGGCGGCATGCTGGCGCACCGTCTTGGCGCGGCTCTCGCGCAGCGCGGCGATCTCTTCCAGCGAAAGCCCCTTGACCAGCAGCAGGGCCACGTCCTTCTCGGCCGGGGTCAGCTTCCAGGCGTCGAACTGCTCCTGCATGTGATCGAGGAAATGCCGCGTGCTCTGCCGGGCGGCGGCGTCGCGCTCCATCATGGCGCGCTCGCCGGCCCGCACCGCGTTGCGCAGCTCGGCGAAATCGCGCGCCACCCGCTGCCGCTCGCGGATGAAGACCAGCAGGATCGCCACGAACGCGATGGTCGCGGCCGTCTCCGCCAGCAGGTGGTAGTGCACGCCGACGTTGCGGTAGATCTGGCTCAGATCCCATATCTGATAAGCGGGGAAGAAAGCGAGCAACAGCAAAAGCCTGGGTGACATGTAGTGAGATTCCTGGGACAAGCTCCTCGGCACCATCCGTGCGAGGTCCGACTGGGCTTTAAATGTAACTGATTCTCGTTAGTGGGAAAAGCCGGCCCGCCAGCCCGCCGCGCGGGCGCGGACCGCCGCCGCAGCCGCGCGGATGGCCGCTTCCGGCGGCACGGGACATTTGTCCCGCGGGCCTG
>NZ_AQPL01000354.1:0-17232 GCF_000395345.1 Cupriavidus sp. WS
GGGCCTGCCGCGCCGCCCGCGATGCCCGTGGCGGCGCGGCAAAGGGCCCGGACGGGCGGGGCATATGTCCCGCCTTTTCGCTCCCGGCCGCTACGCGCATTGAGCTTGCGCATGATCCACATTAGCCTGCTCTGACTCCGTTCGCGGCCCTCGCCGGCCTGTCGGACGCTGCCTACCGGCCGGTCCCGCCGGCCATCCTCCGTGAGTCCGAGCTTCATGACTGGTGCATCCCGCCTCCGCCTTGCCATGCCTTCCCGACCAGCCCGGTGCGGCGCCATCGTCCGCGCCGCCGTGGCCGCGCCGTCGTCCGTGCCACCCTTCGCGGCACGCTTCCTGTAGCGCGCCGCGCGGTTGCCGATGTCCACCAGAACCGATCGCCGCTTCGCTCCCCGGCCCGCCGCCGCGCGCCCCGGCGCGAAGGACGGCACGCCCGAAGCCGTGTGGGGAGAGCCCGGCCGCCAGGCCGCGCAGGCGCTCGCCGCGCGCGGCGTCGCGGTGTCGCCGGGCAGGGTCGCGGTGCTGCTGGTGCTCGGCGAGGCGCCGTCCCGCCACGTGACCGCGGACGGCCTGTGCCGGCTGATGATGGCATCGCCCTACCGGATGGCGCTCTCCACGTTCCGCGCGGCGCTCTACGAGCTCACCGAATGCGGGCTGCTCTGGCGCGTCTCGGTGCCCGGCGGCGACCATACCCTGTCCCACTACTACGAACTGGCGGACCAGCCGGTCCACGAGCATTTCTTCTGCACCGCCTGCGGCCGCTTCGAGGAGGTCTTCGACGCCACGCTGCTGGCGATGCAGGAAGCCCGCCTGGCAGCGCGCGGATTGCGCCCGGCGCTGGTGCGCAGCGCGCTGGTCGGCAGATGCGCGGCGTGCGTGAAGCAGGCGTAGCCGCCCGCCTCAGTCGTGGCCGGCGGCCTGCCGGCGCCCTCGCGCCAGGTGCAGCCAGAACAGCGCGCCGACGGCGAGGCCGCCGCCCCAGTGCAGCCATTCGGTCGCGCCGCGCAGCGCCTCGCCGTTGAAGTAGTACAGGCCGAAGCCGGTCGCCACCAGCAAGCCGACCACCACCGCGAACAGCCCGCCGGCGAGGCGGTTCTGCCGCTGGATCCAGCACATGCGGATATGCGCCGACCAGACGATGCCGAGCAGGAAGGTGGCGTACATCGCCGCCGCGCCGTGCAGCTTCATGCTCCACGCCCGCCACGGCGCCAAGGTCTCCGGCTCGAGTTCGAGCCAGCGCGCCAGCAGCCACGCCAGGCCGGTGAGCAGCAGCAGCGCGAACGTGGCGTACAGGGCCAGGCGCCGGTGCGGGCCGAGGCGCGCGGTGCGGCGCCGGCGGGCGGGAACATGGGGCTGGTACATCGGGCGAGATCGGGTTGGATAGGCTAGTTGCCGGGGTTGCCGCCGCGGCCGTCGCGATAGAGCAGCGCGCGGGCGCCGTAGCGTGCCAGCAGCGGATGATCGGGCGCGCCGCATACCAATACCACCTTGGTCAGGGCGTCGGCAAGCATGCACGAAGGCGCCAGCACGCTGGCGCCGGCGCCCGCCGGCAGCACCGACGGCGCGCGCCGGTCTGCGATGCGCGGCGCCGCGGACAGGCCGAGGCCGCCCGCGCTGGAGCCGGCCAGCGCCGCGTTGTCCAGGTGCCAGCGCAACGCCACGCGCGCCGGCGCGCCCGGCTCGCGCAAGGCCACGGCGGCCGGCGCGCGGCCGGCATGGCGCATGTCGCCGCCCGCGTTGACCAGCACGTCGTCGATGTCGAAGCCGAGCATGGCGCGGACCGCGCAATCCACCGCGTAGCCCTTGGCGATGCCGCCGAGATCGAGGCGCGCCGGCCGCAGCTTGCGCAGCATGGCGCCCTCGATCGCCCAGGCCGGGCCATGCGCGCCGCCGGACGCGCCATCGAGCGCGCCATCGAGCGCGCGGTCGAACACGCAGTCGAAGGCCCCCTCGCTCTCGGCCTGCAGGCGGGCCGCGGCGGCGAGCACGGCCAGCGTGTGCGCATCCACCGCGAGCATCTCGCCCGGCGCCGCCCGGTTGAAGCGGCCGATGTCGCTGCCGGCGGCATGGCGGTTCATCAGGCCGTGGATCCTGCCGACCTCGGCGAAGCCCGCGCGCACCGCCTGCGCCGCGGCGGGGCCGCTCGCCCGTATCTCCACCAGCGTGCCCAGCAGCGGGCGCGCGCGGCGGCACGGCGCGGCCGGCGTGGCCTGTGCGGTCTGCGTGGCAAGGCTCACGGCGCGGTCAGCCTTTCGCCAGCGCCATCTGCGCCATCACGGCGATGCGCCGGATGCCGTCGGTGATGTGCGTGCACGACAGCGTGGCGCCGCTGATGTTGTCGATGTCCTCGCCGACGCGCAGCTTCGCCTGCGCGGACTTGCCGGTGAACTGGCTGCGCCACGGCTTGTTGCGGACTTCGTAGCCGTGGCTCTCGCGGTAGGCCAGGATCTCCACGTCGCGGATCTCGCCGGCCGGGCTCAGTGCCACCGCGTAGTTGATCAGCTCGAACTTGCCGATCACCGCGTCGGCCACCACGTAGCCGAGCACGCTGGCGCCCTGGCGCGCCTGCCAGATGCGCCACGCGCCCGGGCGCGGCGGCCCGCCGGCGCGCTCCGCGAGCTGCCGGAGCTGCTCCGGATTGAGCGCCACCACGACCGGCGCGAACTCGGTCGCGTCGGCGAACATCAGTTTCTGGCTTTCGGCCACGCTCATGTAGTCGGCGGCATAGGCGCGGGTCGTGACGAGCCCGGCGGACGCCGCCGCCGCGGCACAGATCAAGACGCTGGGAACAGAGCGGTAGTGCATCGAAGCTTCCTCCGGCCGCGGCGCGCCGCGGCCGCATGTCATGACACTAGAAATAGATCCCCAGCCCGAGGTCGAAGCGGCTGAAGTCGCGGTTGACGCGGAAGCGCTGGTAATCGACCTTGAACACGACGTTCGGGTTCAGGTAGAAGTTCAGGCCCGCCGTCCAGACCGTATCGTAAGGCTTGGGGAACACCGCGCCGCTGGCCGTGACCGGCTGCGACGGCACCGCCGGGAAGCCCGGCGCCAGGCCCTCGTAGCGCGCGCCCATGTTGTACCGCTCGAAGCGCGCGAACGGCACCGCGCGATAGCTGCCATGCTGCCACACGCTGTAGGCGGCCTGCAGGTACCAGCCGTAGAACGAGGCCGGCATCGGGTTGGCGGTGCCCGGGAACTGCGCGTTGACCTTGGCGGTGTTGCTGATGTAGCCCTGCGCGTAGAGCGCCGACAGGTCCCACTTGCCCGGCGTCCAGCGCGCGTGGGTTTCCCACAGGGTCGAGCGCTGGCTGCCCGCGCCCGCGGCCGGATTGGCGTTGCCGGTGAAGACCGAGCCGCCCAGCAGCAGCCCCGGCACGCCGCGGTAGTTCAGCGACAGGTACTGCGAGGCGTTCTTGGCGTTGGCCAGCGACATTTCCTGGTGCGTGGCCTGGAACGGCGCCGAGCCGTTGTTCTGCAACTCCAGCGCCGAGCCGTACAGCGGCGTCTCGGGCGTGAAGTTCCACTTGGACAGGTCCAGGCCGGTGGTCAGGCCCACGTTCCAGTCCAGCCCGATGTCGGTGTTGCCGTGCAGCGCGAAGCCGCCCTCGCGCCACGTGCTGGGAATGATCAGGGTCTCGATGAAATTGCGGTAGACGCCGTAGTAGGCGGTGGGCTCGTGGTGCTCGTTGATGAGGCCGACCGGCATCAGGAACACGCCGGCGGTCACGCCCACCTTGTCGGTGAACATGTGGTCGACGTAGAACTGCTCCACCTCGAACTCGCCGGCATCGGACGACGAGGCGATGGCGTGCTCCACCTCGAACTCGGAGGCGAAGCGCGTCTTGTCGTCGAAGCGGTAGCCGAAGCCGAACACCGCGCGCCCGAGGTCGGCGCGCGTGTCGTTGGTGTTGCGGCTGGGCCGCGAATAGCCGATTTCGCCGTAGCCGAACAGGCTCAGGTTGTCCAGCGGCGAAGGCTTGGCCGCCGCCTGCTGCAGGGTTTCCTGCGACGCCTGCAGCTGCGCGACCTGCGCGGTCTGGTCGGCCTGCTGGCGGGCCTGCGCCTGCTGCTGCGTGGCCATCGCGGTGTTCTGCTCCTTCATGGCCCTGAGCTCGGCCTTGAGCGCATCGAGCTGGCCGGCCATGTCGTCGATCTTCTTCTCCAGTTGCTGCACCACCGCCGGACTGGCGCTCGGCGGCGCGGCAAGCGCAGGTGTCCCCGCCACGGCGAGCGCCGCCGCGGCAATCATGGTCCTCTTCATTGCATTTCCTCCCTGTTTTTCCTGGCTCGTTCCGGGCTATTTCCTGTTCTTGGCGACAGTGACTGCGGTGTTGGTGACGGCGGCGGGCGCGGGCGCGCCGCCGGCGCGCGTGGCGGCCACGCTGGCCGCGGTGGACTGGCACTGCGCGGGCGGCTGGTAGGCGGACGGATTGGCCGCGTCGAAGCCGTCGGTCAGCGTGCACAGGAAGCGCACCAGGTCGGCGATCTCGCCGTCGCTCAGGTTCGGCGCCAGCGAGGGAATGTAGGGAACCTCGGACACGTTGACGTTGCCGGCGTAGGCGACCGGCAGGTCGTTGTAGAGGATGTCGGGCGTGCCGTCGGCCTTGCGGTACCAGCGCGCGGGATCGGTGTCGCGCGTGATGTACCACGCCACCGCTTCTTCCAGCGTGTCGAACACGCCGTTGTGGAAATACGGCGCGGTCAGCGCGATGTTGCGCAGCGTCGGCACCTTGAAGGCCCCGCACAAGCTGGTGCGGCCGGCGAACTCCGCGCGCAGCGGCCCGCACAGGCCCAGGTCGTAGTAGTCGTGGCCGGGATCGCCGAGCGCCGCGCCGTTCCGCGGCACGTAGCCGAGCGTGTTGCCGTCGACGTTGGCCGCGATCTTCCAGTTGCGCGGAATGCCGACGTTGTCGTAGGTGAAGTCGGTGAACAGCGCCGGCGTGGTGGCGGTCGGCGTGGACACGTGGCAGGCCGTGCAGTTGCCCTTGGCCGGGTTGTTGAACAGCGCCAGCCCGTTGAGCTCCTGCGGCGTGAGCTGGGCCGTGCCGCTCAGGTAGGCGTCGTACTTGCTGGAGAAGCGGTGGAACGACGGATCTTCCTTCTGGTACTGCGCCAGCGCCTGGCCGATGTTGTGCAGGGCCGTGGTCGCGTCCGTCACCGAGCTCCCGCCAAATACCGCCTTGAAATCGCTGATGTAGGGCCGCGTCAGCAGCCGCGCCAGCACCTCGTCCGCCGAGGCGTTGGCCATCTCGAACGGCGTGATGAACGGCTGCTCTGCCTGGTCGGCGATCGACGCCGCGCGCCCGTCGCGGAAGAAGCCGCCCACCGGCGTGCCGTCGGGCTGGAAGCTGAAGGCCGGCGTGAACTGCATGTAGGTCAGCGAAGGCGCGTTGCGCAGGCCTGGCAGGTCCATGTTCGGGCCGCCCAGCGGCACCGCGAGGCCGTCGTCGGCGGCGTAGCCCCGGCTTTCCACGTGGCACGTCGCGCACGACTGCCGGCCCGAGGCCGACAGCGCGGTGTCGGAGAAGATCTTTTCCCCGACCTGCGCCATCGCCGACAGCGAACCGGCAACCGGCGCCGTGGCGGCGCTGTTGCCGGACGAGCCGTCGTCGCCGCCTCCGCCGCAGCCCGCCAGCCACATGCCAAGCAGGACCGCGGCCAACAGGCCGCGCCGCCCTCCCCTCCGATGACGCCGCTCAGGGCCCTCTTTGATAGTCATTGTCTTGTGGCGTGCGAGACGCTGCCGAGATGGATCGATCGTTAGGTATGAAATTTACGAATCAGAATGATTCGTGTTTAGCGGATTATAGAAGCGGACTTTCGGGAATGAACAGGGGGGTCCCCACATATATCTGAGGCGCTCAGGTAAATGTGTTGTGGCGGCGCGTCACCCGGTACCGCACCGATTAATTTCGCGGCCCTTGTCTTGAATCAATCTGGCCTGACTTCAAATGCATCTTCTTAATAACAAAGAAACTTGTGCGTCGTCCTGCCGGTTCCTCCAGCATCCCGCAATCCCTTTTTTCAAGCCAGTCTTCGTTGATTCCCTGCCGCTCCCGTGTATCCCGCGAGAGGTTTCTCCGTCATTTTTCTTATCGCCAAAAGGCGTTTTCCCGGATCAAGACATCCGTAATGCCGAGCGGCATCGGATTACTCTGGTCCAGCCTTAATTTTTCCTTAATGGAGGATGATTTATCATTTAGCTTGCGTGTATTGACCTTGGTCAAAAGATGTGCTGAAAAATACGCCGGTTATTATCTTTATTCAGGCGGAAGTGAATTTACAGGCTCACGACTGATCGCCCGCCCCGCCCGCCCGGCTTGCCTCGCTTGCGGCGGCCGCCGCGCCCCGGCGATGTTGCGGCAATCCCCGACACGCGTGTCCGCGCAACCGCCCGGTCTCCGGCTTTGATATAATGAGAATCGTTCTCATTTTTTGGCCATGACCGGTGCTGCGCACCGTATGATCGGGAAGGACTGCCATGCCGGCCGCGGAATCCGCACCACAGCGCGAATTGCTTGCGCTCTACACCGACCATCACGGTTGGCTGTGCCGTTGGCTGCGCGGCAAGCTCGGCTGCACGCATCGCGCAGCCGACCTCGCCCACGACACCTTCCTGCGCCTGCTGGCGCGCGAGGACACGCTCGGCATCGAGGAGCCGCGCGCGTTTCTCACCACCGTCGCGCAGCGCGTCCTGTCCAACCACCGCCGGCGCGAGCAGCTCGAGCACGCCTACCTCGATGCGCTCGCGCACATGCCGGAGCCGATGGCGGCCTCGCCCGAGGAGCGCGCCATGCTGCTGGAAACCCTGTTCGAGATCGACCGCCTGCTGTCGGGCCTGCCGACGGCGGTCAAGCGCGCGTTCCTGCTGTCGCAACTGGACGGCATGGAGCAGGCGGACATCGCCGCGCAGTTGCGCGTGTCCGTCACCACGGTCAAGCGCTATCTCGTGCGTGCCGCCACGCAGTGCTATTTCGCCGTCGCGCCGGAGTAAGCATTCATGAGCGCGCAAACAGTACCCGGCATCCCGCCCGAAGTGGCCGCGCGCGCGGTCGAATGGCTGCTCCTGCTGCAGGAAAAGGACACCTCGCCGGCCACGCGGCAGGCCTGGGAACGCTGGCGCGCGGCGCACCCGGACCACGCCCGCGCCTGGGCGCGCATCGAAGCGGTCAACGCGCAGTTGCGGCAGTTCGCCTCGCCCGGGGCCGCCGCCGTCGCGCGCGCGGCGCTGCTGCCGCCGCGCTCGGCCGGCCGCCGCCAGGCGGTCAAGACGCTGGCCCTGCTGCTGTTCGCCGGCGGCATCGCCTGGACCGCGGAAGAACGCGCGCCCTGGCGCGAGTGGCTGGCCGACGAGCGCACCGCGGTCGGCGAGCGGCGCAGCCTCATGCTGGCCGACGGCACCGTGGTGTCGCTCAACACGGACAGCGCCATCGACGTGCGCTTTACCGCCGCCGAGCGCCGGGTGCGGCTGGTCGGCGGCGAGATCATGATCGTGACCGGCAAGGACGGCGCCGCGCCGCGGCCCTTCGTGGTGGAAACCGAGCAGGGCGAGCTGCGGCCGCTCGGCACGCGCTTCACCGCGCGGCGCCTGCCGGACGCAAGCCAGGTCGGCGTGTTCGAAGGCGCGGTCGACGTGCGCCCGCGCGACGGCCACGGACTGGCGCGCACGCTGCGCGCCGGCGAGCAGGCCCGCTTCACGCGCACCGCCATCGGCGACATCGGCGCGGCCAGCGAGACGGACGCGGCCTGGGTCGACGACATGCTGGTCGCGACCCGGATGCGCCTCGACGGGTTCCTCGCCGAAGTCAGCCGCCACCGCCCGGGCCGCCTGCGCTGCGATCCGGCGATCGCCGCGCTGCAGGTGTCCGGCACCTTCCCGCTGGCCGATACCGACCGCATCCTCGATGCGCTGCGGACCACGCTGCCGGTGCAGATCCACTTCCTGACCCGCTACTGGGTGACAGTGCAGCCGGCCGGCTAGTCCGCCGCCGGCCGCGGCCAGCCGGCACGCACGAAAGCCGCCTGCGATTTTTTTGCGCCCGAGGTGGTCTGTTTCCGATTCTCGCGGGACATAAGAGATAAGCGCACCACATCTCCGAACCTCCTCCGAGTCACCGATCATGGAACATCACCGCATCGCCGCACGCGCCCTCCGCGCCAACGAGGACTCTCCAGCCACGCCGCACGGCCCCGCCCCGCGCCGGCTGCGCACCGCGCGCCGCCCGCTGGTGGCGGCGCTGGGCCATGCCGTGGCGGCGCTCGGGCTGGGCGTGGCGGCGCTCGCGCCCGGCGCCGCCACCGCCGCCGACGCGCCCGCGTCGCAGCCTTCGCCGGCCAGGGCCTACGACATCCCGGCCGGCCCGCTGGAAGGCGCGCTCAACCGCTTCGGCCGCGAAGCCGGCATCCTGCTGTCGTTCCCGCCGGAGATCGCCGCCGGCCTGCAAAGCAAGGGGCTGCGCGGGCAATACGGCGTGCCGGAAGCGCTGGGCGCGCTGCTCCAGGGCACCGGCCTGGCCGCGGTGGCGCAGGGCTACGGCGGCTACGCGCTGGTCCGGCGCGTCGAGCCGGCCGCTGCCGTGCCGCCGCTGGCGCCGGGCGAGGCGGCGCTGCCGCCCGTGGTGGTGCAGGCCGACGCCGCGCGCGAGGAAAGCTACCGCCCGCCGCCCAACGCGGTCGTCACGCGCTCGGACACGCCGCTGCTCGACATCCCGCAGGTGGTCAACATCGTGCCGGCGCAGGTGCTGCGCGACCAGCGCCCGCGCAACCTCGACGACGCGCTCGGCAACATCAGCGGCATCACCCAGGGCAACACGCTGGCCGGCACCCAGGACACCATCCTCAAGCGCGGCTTCGGCGGCAACCGCGACGGCTCGGTGATGCACAACGGCATGCCGCTGATCCAGGGCCGCGGGCTCAACGCGGCGGCCGACAACGTGGAAGTGCTCAAGGGCCCGTCTTCGCTGCTGTACGGCATCATGGACCCCGGCGGCGTCATCGACATCGTCAGCAAGCGGCCCATGCTGCAGCAGTACAACGCCATCTCCGTGCTCGGCACCACCTACGGCCACGGCAAGAACGGCGCCGGCGGCACGCTCGACACCACCGGCCCGATCGGCACTTCCGGCCTGGCCTACCGCCTCGTGGTGGACCAGGTGGACGAGCAGTACTGGCGCAACTTCGGCGAGCACCGCGAGACGCTGGTGGCGCCGTCGCTGGCCTGGTACGGCAAGGACACGCAGGTGGTGCTGTCGTACGAATACCGCAAGTTCCTCTATCCGTTCGACCGCGGCACCGCGCTCGACCCGCGCACCAACGAGCCGCTGGCGATTCCCAGCCGGCGCCGCCTGGACGAGCCCGTCAACAGCATGGACGGCCAGTCCCACCTGGTCCAGCTGGTGGCGGACCACCAGTTCAACGCCGACTGGAAAGGACACTTCGGCTACAGCTACAACCGCGAGACCTACGACGCGGGCCAGCTGCGCGTGGCCGGCGTCAACACCACCACCGGCATCCTCACGCGCAGCAACGACGCCACCCACGGCGCGCTGAGCACCGACAGCTACGCCATCGGCTACCTCGACGGCCGCTTCCAGGTGGCCGGCATGCGCAACGACCTGCAGGTCGGCGTGGACAGCGAATACCGGCGCATCTACCGCGCCGACCTGCTGCGCCAGGCCACCACGTCGAAGTTCAGCTACCTCAACCCCGTCTACGGGCTGGAGCCGGCGTCGAGCACCGTGTCGCCCAGCGACAGCGACCAGACCGACACCCTGCACGACACCTCGGTGTTCCTGCAGGACAGCCTGCACCTGACCGACAAGTGGATCCTGGTCGGCGGCGTGCGCTTCCTGTCGTACAGCCAGGTGGCCGGGCGCGGGCGGCCGTTCGTGACCAACACCGACCTCGACGGCAACAAGTGGCTGCCGCGCGCGGGCCTGGTCTACAAGTGGTCCGAGGCGGTCTCGCTGTACGGCAGCTACACGCAGTCGCTCAAGCCGACCTCCACCATCGCGCCGCTGAGCACGGGCGTGGTGATCGATTCCTCGGTGCTGCCGGAAGAAGCGAAATCGTGGGAGCTCGGCACCAAGCTGGATTTCACCGGCGGGCTGACCGCCAACCTCGCGTTCTTCAACATCGACAAGAAGAACGTGCTGGTGTCCCAGTACAACGACGCCACCAAGCTGACCGACTGGCGCACCTCCGGCCGGGCGCGCTCGCGCGGCATCGAGCTGGACGTGGCGGGCCAGATCGGCAACCGCTGGAGCGTGATCGGCAGCTATGCGTTCATCGACGCCAAGACCACCGAGGACCCGCTCTACGCCGGCATGCGGCTGTGGAACGTGGCGCAGCAGACCGGCTCGCTGGCGGCGGTCTACGACTTCGGCCAGATCTTCGGCGCCGACCGGCTGCGCCTGGGCGCGGCCGGGCGCTACGTGGGCCGGCGCCCGGGCGACTCGGCCAACAGCTTCGCGCTGCCCGCCTACGTGGTGGCGGACGCCTTCGCCACCTACGAGACCAAGGTCGGCGCCACGCAGAAGCTGCGCTTCCAGCTCAACGTCAAGAACCTGTTCAACCGCACCTACTACCCGTCCAGCGCCAACCGCTACTTCGTGGCGATCGGCGACGCGCGCCAGGTCTCCCTGCTGACCACGCTGGAATTCTGAGGAACGAGGAAACCCATGAACACGCACGACCTCCAGCGAGGCGCCAGCCGCGCGCCGCGCCACGGCGTTGCCGCAAACCCGCGCCGCCGCGCGTTCGCCGCGCGCCTTGCCGGCCTGCTGCTGCTTGCCGGCAGCATGGCCGGCGGCGCGCACGCCGCCGAACCGGCGGGGCACGGCCGGAAGATCGCGCTGGTCGTCCAGGCCGGCGGCCCGGACCTGGCGGTGGACCTCAAGATCAAGGCGCACCTGGAAGCGCGCGGCTACGCGGTCAGCCTGCTGGCGCAGGACCAGCCCGCCGACGCCGCGCTCGGCGCCGACCTCGTGGTGATGTCGTCCACCATCGCCGCCAAGAACGTCGCCGCCGGCTGGCGCGCGCTGCCCCGGCCGCTGCTGACCTGGGAGAACGACCTGCTCGACGACCTCGCCATGACCGGCAAGCGGCACGACACCGATTTCGGCGAAGCGCCCAAGGAACGCTACCTGTGGCTGGTCAACGCGCCCCATCCGCTCTCGGCCGGGCTGCCCGCCGGCGTGGCCAACGTCTACGAGCGGCAGGCCGGCATGAGCTGGGGCAAGCCCGGCCTGGGCGCCAGCATCATCGCCACGCTGTACGGCCAGCCCGACAAGGCCGCCATCTTCGCCTACGAGAAAGGCGCCACGATGGACTACGAAGCGCTGGCGCCCGCGCGGCGCGTGATGTTCTTCCTCGGCAACGACACCTTCGCCAACCTCGCCGCGCCGGGCCGCCAGCTGTTCGATGCGGCGGTGGACTGGGCGCTGGGGCTGCGCTAGCCGGCCACCAGTACCCGGCCCCGCGCGCGGGCCGCACGCGCCAGCCCCGAGACGCGGCGCGGCGCCCCTGCCCCCGGGAATTGGGGCCGCGCCACACTCATGCACTGGCGCACCGGCGCGCCGGCCAGTATGCTCTGGGCGCAAACTTAGCCAAACGCCCTCAATGAGAACAAAAGCCGAAGTCGTCGTACTGGCAGCCGACCTGGCCGGGACTGCCGTATTTGCGCTGGAAGGCGCGATCACCGGAATGCAGCACGGACTGGACCTGCTCGGCGTGATGGTGGTGTCGCTGATCACCGCGGTGGGCGGCGGCATCATCCGCGACCTGCTGATCGGCGCGGCCCCGCCCAACGCGATCCGCGACTGGCGCTATCCGGCGCTGGCCATGCTGACCGGAGCGGCGGCCTTCGTCTTCCATTCCGCCGCGCGCGATTTCGCCGGCATGCTGCCGACGATGCTGGACGCGGCCGGCCTGTCGCTGTTCGCCGTGGCCGGCGCGCAGAAGGCCCGCCTCTACGGCGTGCGCCCGTTCATCGCCACCCTGATGGGCGCCGTCACCGGCGTGGGCGGCGGCGTGGTGCGCGACATGCTGCTGGCGCGGGTGCCCGTGGTGCTGCACGCGGACATCTACGCTACCGCGGCCTGGCTCGGCGCGACGGTGGCGGTGAGCACGCGCGCGCTCGGCCTGCCGCCGGTGGCGGCCGCGGTGGCCGGCGGCGGAGCCTGCTTCGTGCTGCGGCTGCTGGCGGTCTGGAACGACTGGCACCTGCCCACGGCGCCGGTCTGGTAGCGGCGGGCCGCGTCAGGCGGCGCGATACCAGGCGATGCCGTCGTCGTCCGTCTCCATGACGGTTTCGCCCCGGTGCAGCAGGTAGTTCAGGTGCGCGATGCTCTCGCCGGTGGCCATGCCCAGCAGCCCCGGCTCGGCGCCGATGGGCCGCGAGAACAGCTCGCCAAACACATCCACCGCCCGCTTCGGCGCGCCCAGCGCCTGGCGCAGCCGGTCCAGCGCCGCGTGCTGGCTGCGCTCCAGGTGGCCGATGCGCGCATGCAGGCCGCGGAACGGCTCGTTGTGGGCCGGCAGCACCAGCACGTCGTCCGGCACCTCGCGCCGCAGCTTGGCCAGCGAGGCCAGCCAGTCGCCCATCGGGTCGGCATCGGGCTCGGTCGGGAACACCGACACGTTGGACGAGATGCGCGGCAGGATCTGGTCGCCGCTGATGAGGATCTTCAGCGCCTCGCTGTAGAAGCAGGCATGCTCCGGCGAATGGCCGTTGCCTACCACCACGCGCCATTGATGCGCGCCGATCTGCAGCAGCTCGCCGTCGCGCAGGCGGCGGTAGCTGTCCGGCAGCGCGTGCACGAACTTGCCGAAGCCGCCGAAGCGCGCGCGGTAGGCCTCGATGGCGTTGTCGTCCCAGCCCGCGCGGCGGTAGAAGCGCACGCCGTCTTCCGGCGCCTCGCGCCCGGTGTCCGCCGCCAGCACGCGGCAGTTCAGGTATTCCAGCCGCGTCATCCACAGCCGGCAGCCGAACTTGCGGGTCAGCCAGCCGGCCATGCCGATATGGTCCGGGTGCATGTGGGTGACGAACAGCCGGGTCAGCCCGTCGGCCAGCGCGCCGCCGCCGGCGAACAGATCGCGCCAGGCGGTGGTGGTCTCGCTGGTCTGCAGGCCCGCGTCGAAAGCCGCCCAGCCGCCGCCGTCGCGCACCGCCCACAGGTTGATGTGGCTCAGCGCGAACGGCATCGGCATGCGGAGCCACAGCAGGCCCGGCACGATCTCGCGCACGGTGCCGGGCGCGGGCGCGTCGCCGCAGGGGTATTCGAGGACGGGCCTGCCGTCCGCCGGGGCGGAGGGCGCGGAGGGCGCGGGGCTGGCCGGGGCGGCGGTTTTCTCGCTGCTCATCTTGTCTGGCTCCTTGGATGCCGCGGGCGGTCCGGCACCGGGGCCGCCGCGCTTGTGAGGTGGATCGATTCTACCGAGGTCCGGCGGTTCGCATCGGCCGACGCCGGCCGCGCCCCCCGGGTTGTGTGCGGTAGCCGCCTGGGCCGGCCGCACCATCCGCCTGACCGCCTCCCCCAAGACCATGCGATGCCCGGGGCCGGCCGCCCGCGCGGACGCCATCGCGCAAGGCGAGGTAAAGTAATGGCCATCATGAGACATCCGCTATTCGCGGCGCTGCTGGCCGCCATGCCGGCACTGGGCAGCGCCGCCTCGTTCGACTCCCTGCTGGCCTGCGGCGAATCCGCCCACCAGTTCATCGCCGGCTTGCAGCAGCAGCGCCTGATCGAGACCAGCCCCATGCGGGTGGAAGACAACTCGGTCAACGCCTTCTGGCCCAAGAGCGACGCCGGCATGACCGTGCTCGGCCGCAGCGTGTTCGCCGTGTTCGGCTACCAGCCCGGCGACGCGCTGTTCAAGGCCGGCAAGGGCACGCCGCTGGACAAGCCGCTCCACGGCGTCGCCGTGGTCGGCAGCACCGAAGCCATCACCAAGACGCTGGCCACCTCGGGCAGCAAGGCGCGGGCCGAGCACGCGGCGCCGTTCATCACCGCGATCATCTGCGATTGACGGGGTCTTCCGGGAAGTGCTGACAAGGAGCTGCCCGGCGACGGGCCGGGCGAATGCCACAGCAACGGGAACGTGCGCCGCATCATGCGGCGGCAGGCGATGAGAAAAACCGAAGGGGAAGTGGTGCCCATGGGCAGGATCGAACTGCCGACCTCTCCCTTACCAAGGGAGTGCTCTACCACTGAGCCACATGGGCGATGTTTGATGCTGTCGTGCTGGAGCGGGAGACGAGACGTTTACTAGAGCAGTAAGTCGTTGTTTCCCAAACACTTTCTTCGCTTAGGTGGTCAGCGAAGACCTCAATTGTAGCCTTATTTTTCGTCCTCGGCAACAAGGATCATCCAAAGAGCACCACTAGCGGCCAAGGACACGTACCCAGCACATCAGACGCGCCCTCAGTCCGCGACGGACCAAGGTTCGCTGGCTGACCCTCTTCTCCCGCTTCAAGACCACGACGCAGGCCAGCCAGATGCCTCCGATGTCGGCGCAGTTCGCATGTCGCCTTGAAGCGGCAACCGCGAAGCGTCGAGCGCACGTCCGCCATGTGGTCAGTTCACCATGAAAGAGCGCGCACCCTAGCCATCGGGCCTACGCGCGCGATTCTTTATCGGTATATCAGGATGCCTGGGTGGGTATGACAGGGGTGGTTTCGCTGCGTTTAACGGGACGGTAGACGACAACAGCCATGCCACTGCGCCTTGTGACACCGCTGGCATATAAGGCCATACCGAGACAGTTTTGCAGAAGCCGCAACTTATTACGACGCTGATAGCGTGAGCGTCACTGTCGAGCCTCTATCCCGATGCTCGACCTTCTAGCGGTCGATGAATTTTTACACATTGGGCACATGACGGCTACCAGTAGAACGAACTGGTGAGAGGTGCTCAAGCCTCATGACGAACCGGGCCTCGGGGTTCGCTTCCTGCACAGACAACTGCCCGACCACGGGGTCGGCGATAAAGGAGTCGGCCATGTAGTTCTTCTCCTGGAAGGAGACGGAGCATGCACGAGAACAAGAATGATGCACCAACATCAAAGGTGTTCTATCGCCCGATTGAAGCGTCCATCCGTTGGGCTGGGCTGCTGCGGTACGAGCCCGTGATCCTGGCCTCGATTTCATCTCCCAGGAATCTGCCAGAGTCGTTGGACTGCCCACGCTGGGGCGAACTGCGGCTGTACACCGAACGCATCTACGACGGCATCCTCAATGGTGAGCTGCCCTTCGGGGAGAACGGCATCACGACACGCGATATCGCATTGATCGAGTCCCCTGATCTGACGGTTCGCCATGTCGATCTGAAGCGCTGGATGCGCCAGCACTACCCCGAGCAACGTCCTGGCTTCCTGTTCTCGCGCAGCGAGCGCATCGCCCATCCTGTCATCTCGCTAGAAACGGGGCAAGCCATGCTGGTCGAACGACTCGCCCTTAAATCTGCCTTGGGTCTGTACAAGCGTCAACTGCAAGAATTGCAGGAGAAGCACGATGCTCTTCTCAAGCAGTCCACGGCGATCCCCGCGTGCGCTCAATGCCCCATCAGCGACCGGGCGGAAGCTACCTATCTGAACATCATCGGAGGGATGCTGGACCTGATGCTCGGCCAATCTCCATCTGGCACGCCGTACTCCAGCTTCAAGACCCAGGAAGCCGTTGTCAGCGCACTAGTTGCTCATCACGGCGGCGCCATGGGTATCGCGGAGCGGACGTTGAACGGCAAGTTCGCCACTGCAAGGCGCCGGCTGCGTAGCGCATCCCTCTGAAGTTTTTCCAGCTTGTATGTGCAGTCGCGGAGATTGCATTTGCAATGTCTTTCCGCAGCCATGTCTATTGAATGGAGGTCACGCCAACAAACGCCACTGAGCGTTCAGGAGTGACCGCCATGTCGCAAACACCTGTACTGCCACCGAACGAGCGCCGCATCCTGCGCCTGGAAGAAGTCGAAGCGAAATCCGGCTTCAAACGCGCTCACATCTACAACCTGATGAAGAAACGCCAGTTCCCCCAGGCGCTGCGTCTGGGGGTGCGCGCAGTGGGTTGGGACTCCATCGAGATCGATCAGTGGATCGCCGAGCGCGTCAACAACCGGGCCTGACCCGTTCTCCCGCGGACTTCCCATCCTCACACGGAGAACGCCATGCAGGTCGTATCCATCATTTCAACCAAAGGTGGCGTCGGCAAAACCACCACGGCCGCGAACCTCGGCGGGCTTGCCGCGGACGCGGGGCTGCGTGTGCTGCTACTCGACCTCGACGTGCAGCCCACCTTGTCCTCGTACTACGAGCTAGGCCACCGCGCACCTGGTGGCATCTACGAGTTGCTGGCCTTCAACGAGCGCGACCTCGGGCTGCTTATTTCCCGCACGATCATCGCTGGCCTGGACTTGGTGCTCTCCAACGACCACCGAGGCGAGCTGAACACCTTGCTGCTGCACGCGCCAGATGGGCGCCTGCGGTTGCGCCATCTCTTGCCGGTCTTGGCACCTCTCTATGACCTGGTGCTGATCGACACCCAAGGCGCGCGCTCGGTGTTGCTGGAGATGGCGGTGCTCGCTTCCGACCTCGCGCTATCGCCCGTGACCCCGGAAATCCTCGCGGCGCGCGAGCTGCGGCGCGGCACCATGCAGTTGCTCGAAGACATTGCGCCGTACCGGCACCTGGGCATCGAGCCTCCACCTCTGCATCTGCTCATCAATCGCGTCCATCCTGTGTCCGCCAATGCACGGCTGATCCAGCAGGCCCTGCGCGATCTTTTCCAGGACCACGCCGGCATCCGCGTGCTGTCCACCGACGTGCCGGCCATCGAGGCGTATCCGCGTGCAGCTACGCGCGGACTGCCGGTGCATCGGGTCGAATACCGCCAGCCGCCGGGCAGAGTCGCCCCCGCCGCGCTCGACACCATGCGCGGCCTCGCAGACGAACTGTTCCCGCAATGGCAGCACCGATTTGCCATGGTGTCCGGCCGTCCGCCACACCCTCTTGATACCGGGAGGCCTCATGGCGAACGCACATGAGCTTGCCCGAGGCCATAAGCGGCTTCGCGCCCTGATCGAGTTCGCGGTTAGCGAAGGGTGGCACGTCAAACGCACGCCGGGCGGCCACCTCAAATTCACCAAGGCTGGCTGCGCCGCGATCTACACCAGCTCGACCGCCAGCGACCACCGGGCGACCCTCAACGCCCGTGCGCAAATCCGCCGCGCCGAGCGCGAGGCC
>NZ_AQPL01000355.1:0-4975 GCF_000395345.1 Cupriavidus sp. WS
CTCGACCGCCAGCGACCACCGGGCGACCCTCAACGCCCGTGCGCAAATCCGCCGCGCCGAGCGCGAGGCCCGATCCCAAGCACAGGGAGGCGGCCATGGCTGAGATCACCTCCCAGCAGATGGCCGGCAAGCTGCTCGCGGCCGGATTCGAGCGCAACGGCCCGTCAGCCTCGGCCTTGAGCGACCCGATCGCCGACACCCCCATGGTCGTGACCCTGGATCAGTTGCGTCCCTACGACCACGATCCCAGGAAAAAACGCAACCCGGCCTACGAGGAAATCAAGGCGTCCATCCGTGAGCGCGGCCTGGACGCGGCGCCGGCCATCACTCGCCGACCAGGTGACGATCACTACATCATCCGCAACGGCGGAAATACGCGGCTGGCGATCCTGCGCGAACTATGGTCGGAGACCAAGGACGAGCGATTCTTCCGTATATCGTGCCTGTTCCGGCCTTGGCCCAGCCGCGGCGAAGTCGTCATGTTGACCGGCCACCTGGCCGAGAACGAATTGCGCGGGGGCCTCACGTTCATCGAGCGCGCCCTCGGCGTCGAGAAGGCGCGCGAGTTCTACGAGCAAGAAAGCGGCGCCACCTTGAGCCAGTCCGAGCTGGCCCGCCGCCTCGCTGCCGATGGCTTCCCGGTCCAACAGTCGCACATCAGCCGCATGAACGACGCGGTGCGCTACCTCCTGCCCGCGATCCCCACCGTGCTCTATGGCGGCCTCGGTCGCCATCAGGTCGAACGCCTGTCGGTCATGCGCAAAGCCTGCATGCTCGCGTGGGAGCGCTACGCCAAGGGCCGCTCACTGGTTCAGGACTTCGACGAGTTTTTCCAGGACGTGCTGTCGCAATTCGACGTCCAGGCCGACGAGTTCTCCGCGCAGCGCGTACAGGACGAGCTGATCGGCCAGATGGCCGAGTTGCTGGGTGTCGATTACGACGTGCTCGCCCTGGACATGACCGAATCCGAGAGCCGGCAGCGCGCCTTGGTCAGCGACCCAACACCGCCCTCGACGCCGCCTGCATTGCCGGAGCCGGGAACCATCGCGCGCCCACCTGCCAACACCGCGCCACCCACCGCAGGGGCTGCATCGGCAGCGCCGCCTGCGGGCCGACCTGCGGCAACGCCCGCGACGCACGAGAGCGACGCGGATGCCAGCCAGGCGGGTGCGGCCAGCCCTGCGGCGGGGAGCGATCTGCTTCGGGAGCACATCGTCTCGCCGGCACCGACGACCGAACGGCTCCAGTCCATCCAGCGCATGGTCGCCGACCAGTTGGGTGATGCGCTGCCGCCCGACTTCTCGGCGAGCGTCTTGCAGTCCATCCCCGTGCAGGCCGGCGGGCTCTATCCGATATCCGATGTCTGGTACATCGATCCCGGCCTGGATACACCCGAGCGCTTGCGCATCCACATCGCACAGTTCGCCCGCGAAATCGCGGGCGAGGCAGACCTGGAAGAGTTCATTGATGACCGTGCAGACGGTATCGGTTTCGCCTGCCGGGCCCGCAGCCAAAGCCCGGAGCCGCTGGGCCGTGCCGTCCTCGCGCTGTTGGCGTGCCTGGCCGGTCAGCGGCTCGCCGACGTCGGCCTGCATGACGGGCAAGTCGTCATCGACCTGCCGACGCTGCTGCACGGCCAGGGTGATGCGGCCCAGCGATTGAGCGACACCGCGCTGGTCAAGCTGTTCCGGCTGCTGCGGCTGGCCCGGCGCCTGCTCGACCTGGAAGCCGGCGCTGCGGACCTTGGAACGTGAGCGAGGAAGGCCAACATGTCCGCACCACACCCACTCAACCAGGCCGTGATCGCCCAAGCCCTTTATGACCTGCGCAATGGGCAACTGCGTCGTTGCAAACTGATGGGGTTTGGCGAGGAAGAACTGGACGCCCTCAAGCATCCCGCGCTGATTAGTGTGCTGGCCAACGCCAACGTCTCCTGGTGCTCGGTGACGGTCAACCGCGAAGTGCTCCGGCGGCTGCTCAAGCAGGCGCAGGACGTGGAGAAGGAAATCGCCACGGTCGATCGCATGCTCAGGCTGGGCGCGAGCACCGAGATGGTCAGTCGATTCTATGGCTTGACCCACCAGGAGGTGGCGCTTCGCCGCGAAATCCTCGGCCTGCCGAAGCGGAAGGGCCGCCACCCCGTGCTGGACGAGAAACAGGACACGGAGCTGTGGCGGCAATGGAAGGCCGTGACCGGCAGTAGGAATGTCGATCTCGAAGACGAAACCTCCATCCTCGACGCCTCCATGGACTTGGCCGAAGGCATGTCGCTGCCTCTGTCGGTGGTCTGGGCCTCGATCAAGAGCTGGGTCGATCAGGGACTGGGTTGAGCCATGGCCGTGGACGACACCGCACCACGCCGTGGCCCCGTCGCACTCGCGGATCTGTTCGATGCTGCCCTGAAAGACCTCGCGCCCAAGCCCAGCCCCAGTGCGCCAGCACCCATGCCTACGCCGACGCCTGCCACGTCAGGCGATGCCTTCCTCTTCAGCGGCAACCGGCACGAGACCGTGCCGCGGCGGCTGTTCCTCGACCGTCGCCTGACGCCGCTGGAGCGCAACGCCTGGCAGGTGTTCCGGCTGATGCTCAACGACGACGGCGTGACAGCCTTCCCGACGTATGAGCAGCTTCGACCCTGGCTGGCGTCGATGCCCTGCGCCGGGCAGGCCTCGCATGAAACCGTGGCCCGAGCGTTGACGCTGTTGCGCCTCACCCGATGGTTGAGCCTGGTACGGCGACGGCGTGACCCCAAGACCGGCCGCATCCTCGGCAACCTCTACGTTCTGCACGATGAACCACTGACGCCCTTCGAGGCCATGCAGCTCGACGCCGACTACCTGGCACTGGTCAGCCAGTCCCTCGGCCATTCGGCCAAGGCTGTCCAGATGGTCGGCCTGAACACCCTCAAGGAGATCGCGGAAGATCCGATGCTCTCCGGACGCACACTGCCGTCTCGGCTACAGGTCCTGGCCGAACGCCTCGCCAGCCAAGGCATCACGGCCGCCGAAAGTTATCCACAGGAGGATGCCGCCCACGATTCCGAAGAAGGAGCATCGAGCCTTCTTCGGAATGCGGACGACCCGTCTTCGGAATCCGAAGCAGGGGCGAAACCCGCGCCAGACGCCTCTCTTCGGAATCCGAAGCAGGCCCGTACAGTACGTAGTAGTCGTATTAATGAAGTACGTACTACCGCGCAGGCGCGCGCGCTGGGCGATCTGCAATGGCCCAAGCGCTTCACGGAACTGAAGGCAGAGCAGCAGACAGGTGCCAGGGTGGCATTGCAGCAGGTCGATGCCGCGCTGAGACAGGCCGTGCTGGACGACTGGGCCACACGATGCAGCAGTCATGGCATCCGCAATCCTGCGGGGTATCTGTTCGGCATCATCCAGCGCGCCATCCATGGCGAGTTCAATGCCTGGGCCAAGAAAGACGCGCCATCGGCATCCGTCCCGCCAAACGAGCGGCCACCACCAGCACCGCCACCTCAGCCGCAGGGTAAGCCAGTGCCGCCGGAAGTCGCCAAGCAGCACATCGAGCGGCTACGCAATCTGCTCGCCAGCAAGTGAGCCGGCATGCAAGGCGGTGAAGTAGATGCCCATGGCCACCAATAGAGCTATCCCCTGGGGATAGTTCCGCCGCTGGGCACAACGCCAAGCTGTCGCAGGCCTGGGATCGACCGTCTGCCGCAGCATCGGTGTTGTCCCCCCTGATCCCGGCGTGCAGCGTTCGTTGGCGCTCCATGGAGCTATCCCCTGGGGATAGCTCGCGCCGCATGCAACCGCCGCGCCCTAAACCGGGGCCCGCCGGGATTCGGATTCTTGACTGACTGCCTTCCGCTTCCTGCCGAAGCTGGCCGCTCCTTTTCCAACAACGAGCGGACACCATGGCAACCAATGAACCTCTGCAACTGAATCTCGGCTCCCTGCGCAGCGCGATGTCGCTGACCCTGCACACCCATCACGCTTCCCGCATCTGGCACGGCCGCGCCGCCGCCGAGGGGCGACCGGGCATCGTCGGCCTGAACGGCTACATCGCCCAGATGAACAAGATGCGGCGGGGCTCGGAGCAGGACGACCCGTACTCGGACTGGTGGATGCTGCGCATCGAGGACAAGCTCGACCAGACCAAGGTCACGCTGCAATCGCTGCGCGAGCAGGTGGACCAGGCGCTGGCGAGCGTGCCACCGGCGCTCAGCCTGGGCGAAAACCTCAACGTGCAGCCGGTCAAGCTCCCGCTCTTCGTCAACGCGCAGCTCGGCTTTGCCGCGGTCTATCTCCTGGCCGACTACGACGACATCGCCCGCAAGCTGATCCTCGCCCACCACACCGCGCTCATCGACCGTAGCACCTTGGAACGCTGGCTCAACGAGGGCGCGCACGCGCTGCGCAGCCTGTTCTCGCTGGCCCAGCAGTATCGCTACTCGGGCTGCACCCGCGACGATTTCGCGGCGAAGAACGCCGCTGCGCGAGTCGCGCTGGAGAAATACGGCGAACTGCCGCAGGAGGTGCTGGAGGGGACACGCCGCTCGAAGTTTGCGCCACCCGTCGTGCGCCGTGGCCTGCAACAGCGCGGCGACGGTCCTGCCACAGCGCCTCCGCCCAGCGACGAAGCCGCCACCGCAGAGCCGCCCGAAGCGTCAGCCGGCGAGGACGAGCCCGCATGAACGATCTGAACCAACCAACCCGCTACTTCCGGGGCCTGCAACAGGGTGCCTTCATGAGGCTGGAACACGCGGCCTCTCTAAAAGGCCTTTTAAAGCCTTTTAAGGGTAAAGGGGACTTCGAGGCCTGGGCCAGCCAGTGCTTCGCCATGCGCGACGAACTGATCGGTTTGGCGCAGCGACAGGTGCTGGAGCAGGCATGCGGGCACCCCTTCCACCTGCTGCCCATCGAACTGGCCCAGCAGACCACTGGCGCAGGCACCACCTTCCTCCGCTGGCGCAGGCACGACCGCTCGGCCATGGGCGTGGCCCTAT
>NZ_AQPL01000356.1:0-11291 GCF_000395345.1 Cupriavidus sp. WS
CCTCGGCCGCCGTGGCGGCGCCGCTGATCGACCCGGCCGCGATCCCGCCCGCCTCGGCGGTGCAGACGCTGGACGAGCGCATGGCGCAGGCGCTCGGCCACAGCCGCCCGGCGCCGGCGCCGGCCCAGGCCGCGCCGGCGGCACCGGCCGCCACCGCCCCGAAACCCCGCGCCAGGCCCGTCGCCGCCCCCGGCGCGGGCGGCGCCAACGCTACCCGCTGAAGGAGACGCGCATGGACAAACGCCGCGTCCTGTCATTCATCAAGACCGCGCTGACCGGCTTCGACAAGCCGCTCGCGCTGATCGTGTTCCTGCTGTTCGCCACCGGCATCGTGGCGCTCTACTCGGCCGCCATCGACATGCCCGGCCGGGTCGAGGACCAGTTGCGCAACATCCTGCTCTCCTACGCGGTGATGTGGGTGATCGCCTACCTGCCCACGCAGACGCTGATGCGGGTGGCGGTGCCGCTCTACACGGTGGGCGTGGCCCTGCTGATCGGCGTGGCCATGTTCGGCCTGATCCGCAAGGGCGCGCGGCGCTGGCTCAACGTGGGCATGGTGATCCAGCCGTCCGAGATCATGAAGATCGCCATGCCGCTGATGCTGGCGTGGTACTTCCAGAAGCGCGAGGGCTCGGTGCGCTGGTACGACTTCGTGGTGGCGCTGCTGCTGCTCGGCGTGCCGGTGGGCCTGATCGCCAAGCAGCCCGACCTCGGCACCGGCCTGCTGGTGCTGGCCGCCGGCGTGTACGTGATCTACTTCGCCGGGCTGTCGTGGAAGATCATCCTGCCGCTGCTGGTGGCGCTGGTGGTGGCGGTCGGCCTGCTGATCACGTTCGAGAACGACATGTGCGCGCCCGGCGTGAACTGGCCGGTGCTACACGACTACCAGCAGCACCGCATCTGCACGCTGCTGGACCCGACCACCGATCCGCTCGGCAAGGGCTTCCACACCATCCAGTCGATCATCGCCATCGGCTCGGGCGGGGTGTTCGGCAAGGGCTGGCTCAAGGGCACGCAGACTCACCTGGAGTTCATCCCGGAGAAGCACACCGACTTCATCTTCGCGGTGTTCTCGGAGGAGTTCGGCCTGGTCGGCAACGCCGTGCTGCTGGTGCTCTACCTGCTGCTGATCTTCCGCGGGCTGTACATCGCCGCCAACGCGCCGACGCTGTTCTCGCGGCTGCTGGCGGGCTCGATCACGCTGATCTTCTTTACCTACGCCTTCGTCAACATGGGCATGGTGAGCGGCATCCTGCCCGTGGTGGGCGTGCCGCTGCCGCTAATGAGCTACGGCGGCACCGCGCTGGTGACGCTGGGGATGGGCATCGGCATCCTGATGAGCATCTCGCGGCAGAAGCGCCTGATCCAGACCTGACGCGGGGGCGGGCCGCCCGGCCTCGCGCCGCCTTTCGCGCCACCTCCCGCACCCGCCACACGCCTGCCCGTTCCCCGCGGCAGGCGACACCCACGGGCGCGCCGCCATCCGCCGCGCCGCCGCCGCGCCGCCATGTCTCCGGCGGGCCGGCAAGCCACCCGAATGCGGGACATGCTGCAAACTCCACGCCCGGCGCGGCCCGGGCCGCCGTCCGCCGCGCGGATTCCGCCTCGCCGCGGCCGGATGTGACGGGATCGATATTTCTCCGTCCATGCTCTGATCTGCGTCAAAAACATCGCACTTATGAAGTGCGCCCGCACAACGATGATCCGGGTCCAGGTGGCGCATCGCATTCATGTGGTGCACCACGCTTCTGGCGGAAGATCGTGCCGGGGACCCGCCGAAACCGCCGGATATGCGCCGCGGCGCGCGCGCGCGCCAATCGCCGCCGGGATTTACGTGGCACACCACGTATTGGCACGCCTTTTGCGTTGAGATTCCCTCGACGAAGCACGGTGTCGCCATTTCCCCGCAAACAACGCTATCCGGACTTATGGACCTAACCCTGTCGATCGCCGAGTACGGCCATCATCCCGCAGCACGGCGGGTATCGACCCTGGCGGCTTCGTCGTCGGGTTTCCCGCGCTATGCCGACGTGGTGCGGCGCGCGCAGTCGTGCGCGTTCGACTGCGTGTTCTTCACGTCCGCCGCATCCGCCGAAGGCGCGCCCGCCGCGCTGGCGCCCGACACCACGCCGCTGCTCGGCTCCCTGATCGCGCAGGTGCCGCGCATCGGCCTTGGCGCCGCGGTGGCGCTCGCGCACACCGAGCCGTTCCACACCGCCCGCGCGTTCTCGGTGCTCGACGGCCTGTCGGCCGGGCGCGCCGCGCTGCTGTGCGACCTGCGCTGGCGCGAGGGCGGCGACGCCGCCTTCGCCCATGCGCCGCCGCTCTCGCGCGACGCGCACTACGCGCGCGCCGGCGAATATCTGGAGGTCCTCGCCAAGCTGTGGGATAGCTGGGAAGACGGCGCGGTGCTGGCCGACAAGGAAGCCGGCCTGTTCGCCGATTCGGCCCGCATCCACCCGATCCATCACGCCGGCGCGTACTTCGGTGTGCGCGGTCCGCTGACCGCGGTGCGGCCGGTGCAGGGCCATCCCGTCATGGCGTTCGACGATGCGTCCGCGCCCGGCCTTGCGCTGGCGGCCCGGTTCGGCGACGTGTTCCTGGCCGATTGCGCCTCTCCGGAAGCGCTCGCGTCGCTGCGCGGCGACCTGCGCGCGCTGGCGCGGCGGCAGGGCCGGCCCGACGGCGCGCCGCGCGTGCTGGCCACGCTGTCCGTGGTGCTGGCCGATTCCGACGAGGCCGCGGCGCAGCGCATGGCGCATCTCGACGCGCTGGCGCCGCCGGCGGCGCCGGCCATGCCCGGCTACCGCTTCGCGGGTAGCGCCGCGCGCCTGCGCGAACTGATGGATTCGTGGTACGCGGCCGGCATCTGCGACGGCTTCCACATCGCGCCGGCGGTGCTGCCCGACGATCTGGAGCGCTTCGCCAGCGAGGTCGCTCCCTGCCTCGCGGGGCGCCCGCCGGCGGATGCCGCGCAGCCGGCCGCCACGCTGCGCGACCGCCTCGCCCTCGCGCGCCCTTCCAACCGCTTTTCCGAGGTCTCCGTTCATGGCTAGGCAACTGCACCTGGGTCTGTTCATCTATCCCGGCGGCCACCACATCGCCGGCTGGCGCCATCCGTCGACGCCCGCCGCGGGCGTGACCGGGCTCGACTTCTACCGCACCGCGGCGCAGCTCGCCGAGCGCGGCAAGTTCGACCTGTTCTTCGTCGGCGACACGCTGTTTACCCGCGAGAAGGACGGCCGCTTCTTCGGCCGCCAGGCGGTGTCGAATCTCGATCCGGTCTCGCTGCTGTCCACGCTGTCGTCGGTCACGGACAAGCTGGGGCTGGTCGGCACGCTGTCGACGACGTACCACGAGCCGTTCGCCATCGCCGGCAAGTTCGCCACGCTCGACCACCTGAGCGCGGGACGCGCCGGCTGGAACGTCGTCACCACGTGGGAGGACCGCGCCTCGCTGAACTTCAGCCGGCAGCAGGCCATGCCCAAGGCCGACCGCTACGTGCGCGGCCGCGAGTTCGTCGACGTGTGCACCGCGCTGTGGGACAGCCGCGGCGATTCGCCGGCCGCGCCGGCCCGCCCGATCGACCATCGCGGCGAGAGCTTCACCGTCGCCGGCGCGCTGCCGGTGCCGCGCCCGGTGCAGGGCTGGCCGGTGCTGGTGCAGGCGGGCGGCTCGCCGCCGGGCCTGGAGTTCGCCGCGCTGGTGGCCGAGGCGGTGTTCACCGCGCAGACCGACCTGGCCCAGGCGCGCGAATTCCGCCTGTCCACGCATGCGCGCATGGCGCGCTACGGCCGGCGCCCGGACGAGGTCGTGATCATGCCCGGGCTGTCGCCGCTGATCGGCGCGACCGAGGCGGAGGCGCTGCGCCTGGAGCGCGAGCTGGCCGATCTCGTGCATCCCGAAGTGGGGGTGTGGATGCTGAGCGAAAACCTCGGCTTCCCGCTGTACGACCGCCAGCCCGACGAACTGCTGCCGGTCGAGGCGATCCGCGCGGTGAAGAAGCCGACCGCCAACGCCGACATGCTGCTCACCACCGCCGCGCGCCAGAAGCTCACCATCGCCGACAGCGCGCGGCTGATCGCCCGCTCGCGCGCCCACCACGGCTTCGTGGGCACGCCGGAGCAGCTGGCCGACCTGATGGAGCGCTGGCTGCGCGAAGGCGCCTGCGACGGCTTCAACATCATGCCGCCGTATTTCCCCGAGCAGCTCACGGTGTTCGTGGAGCAGGTCGTGCCGGAGCTGCAGCGGCGCGGCGTGTTCCGCGAGGACTACGAAGGGTCGACGCTGCGCGAGCACCTCGGCCTGGACCGTCCGTCGCCGGGGCGTTTCCAGCGCATGCTGGCGCACGTGCCCGCATAGCCGTCCGTCCCCGGCGCCTGGCCGGCAATGTATCGGCCAGGTGCCGACGAGGCCGCGCCGCAGGCGGCCGGCCTCGTCCCCGCAAGTCCATGTTCTCCCAGCCCCGGAGCCACTGGCATGACGATAGTCCCCCCGCCCGCACCTGACCGGATGCCGGCATGAGCGCGAGCATCCGCATGATGAGGCCGCGCGCCGCGGCCGCGCCGCAGGGCGCGACCGACACGAACCAAGCCGCCGGAGTCGCCGAAGCCGACGCGCCGCGCGCGTGGCAGGCCGCCGCGGCGCCGATCCTGAGCATCCGCGACCTGTCGGTCGCGTTCGGCGCCGGCGCCGCCGCCGTTCCCGCGCTGCGCGGCGTCAGCCTCGAGCTGCACGCGGGCCGCTGCCTCGGCATCGTGGGCGAGTCCGGCAGCGGCAAGAGCGTGACCTCGCTCGCCGTCATGGGCCTGCTGCCGCAGCCGGCCGCGCGCATCACCGCCGGGCGCATCGAGTTCGAAGGGCAGGACCTGCTGGCCATGTCCGCCGCGCAGCGGCGGCTGCGGCGCGGCCGCGCGATCGCGATGATCTTCCAGGACCCGATGTCGTCGCTGAACCCGGCCTTCACCATCGGCGACCAGATCGCCGAGTCGATCACCGCCCACGAAGCGGTCGACAGGCGCGAGGCCCGCCGCCGCGCCGTCGAGCTGCTCCGGCAGGTCCACATTCCGTCCGCCGAGCGGCGCTTCGACGACTATCCGCACCGCCTGTCGGGCGGCATGCGCCAGCGCGTGATGATCGCGATGGCGCTGGCCTGCAACCCGCGGCTGCTGATCGCCGACGAGCCGACCACGGCGCTCGACGTCACCGTGCAGGCGCAGATCGTCGAGCTGCTGCACGAGATCCGGCAGGAGCGCGGCACCGCCATCGTGCTGATCTCGCACAACCTCGGGCTGGTGGCCGGGCTGGCCGACGACATCGCGGTCATGTACGCCGGACGCGTCGTGGAGCACGGCCCGGCGCACCGCGTGATGGCGCATCCCGAGCACCCGTACACGGTCGGCCTGCTGGGCGCGGTGCCGCGCGCCGAGCCGGGCGACCAGCCGCTGGTCGCCATCGGCGGCAGCGTGCCCGACCTGCGCACGCTCAGCGCGGGCTGCGCGTTCCGCCCGCGCTGCCCGTTCGCGCTGCCCGACTGCGACACCGCGGCGCCCGCGCCGCGGCAACTGTTCCCCGGCCATCGCGCGGCCTGCCACGCGGCGCCGCTCGGAGACACGCCATGAATCCTGCCGCGCCGGATGCAATGACCACCACGGCCACCATGCCCGCCACGCCCGCCGCCGAGGCGCCCCTGCTGCGCGTGCGCGGCCTGAAGAAGCACTACAACGCGGGCGGCCTGTTCGGCCGGCGCGGCCGCGTCGCCGCGGTCGACGGCGTCTCGTTCGACATCGCCGCCGGCGAGACGCTGGGCCTAGTCGGCGAGAGCGGCTGCGGCAAGTCCACCGTCAGCCGGCTCATCCTGCGCCTCATGGATGCCAGCGCCGGCTCGGTGGCATTCCGCGGCACGGACCTGACCCGGCTCGGCCGCGCCGAGATGCACAACCACCGGCGCGACATCCAGCTGGTGTTCCAGGACCCGTTCAGCTCGCTCAATCCCAGCATGACCGTGCGCGAACTCGTGGGCGAGCCGCTGGTGGTGCACCGCGTCGACCTGCGCTCGGGCATCGAGCGGCGCGTGGCGGAGCTGCTGGCGATGGTCGGCCTGAACGCCTCGCACATGGACCGCTATCCCCACGAATTCTCGGGCGGCCAGCGCCAGCGCATCGGCATCGCCCGCGCGCTCGCGCTGGAGCCGCAGCTGATCGTGTGCGACGAGCCGGTCTCGGCGCTCGACGTGTCGGTCCAGGCGCAGGTGCTCAACCTGCTGCGCGCGCTGCAGCGGCAGACCGACGTCGGCATGCTGTTCATCTCGCACGACCTGATGGCGGTGCGCCACGTCGCCCACCGCGTGGCCGTGATGTACCTCGGCCGGCTGGTCGAGACGGCGCCCACCGGCGCGCTGTTCGGCGCGCCGCGCCACCCGTACACGCGCGCGCTGCTGGATGCCGTGCCGGCGCTGGAAGCCGGCCAGCGCCCGCGCATGGTGCTCGGCGGCGACCTGCCCAGCCCGCTCGATCCGCCGCCGGGCTGCAGCTTCCATCCCCGCTGCGCGTTCGCGACCGAGCTGTGCCGGCGCAGCGCGCCCGAGCTGGCGGCGGACGAGTCCGGCCACGGCTGCGCCTGCCACCACTGGCGCGAACTGCCGCCGTGGCAGGGGCTGAGCCCGTCGCTGACGCAGCCGCCGGCGCCGCGGCTCGCGCGCCTGCTCGAGCGGTTCCGCCAGCCCGCCACGCCCGCCTGACTCGCCACCTCACCCGTCACCGCCCCCATCCAACCCGCCACCCCCGACATCCCATGCGCAAGCTCCCGTCTCTTCTCTTCCTCACGCTCGCCGCCTGCCTGGCGGGCCACGCCGCCGCCCAGGGCGTGCTGCGGATCGGCCTGAACGAGGACCCGGACACGCTCGACCCCACGCTCAACCGCCTCGCCACCGGCCGCCAGCCGCTGACCGCGCTGTGCGACAAGCTGTTCGACGTCAAGACCGACCTGACGCTCACGCCGCAGCTCGCCGCCGGCTACGAGATCGCCAAGGACGGCCTGTCCGTCACGCTCAAGCTGCGCCCCGGCGTGAAGTTCCACGACGGCGAGCCCCTCGACGCGCAGGCCGTGCGCTACAACATCGGCCGCCACATGCAGCTGCCGGGCTCGCTGCGCCGCAGCGAGCTGAGCATGGTCGACCACGTCGACGTGGTCGACGCGGCCACCGTGCGCTTCGTGCTCAAGGCGCCGCAGGCCAACCTGCTGCTGTTCGGCCTGGCCGAGCGCGCCGGCATGATGGTCGCGCCGCAGGCCGCGCAGCGCCTGGGCGACCGCTTCGGCTCGCAGCCGGTGTGCGCCGGCGAATACCGCTTCGTCGAGCGCGTGCCGCAGGGCCGCATCGTGGTGGAGAAGTTCACCGATTACTGGGACGCCGCGCAGACCAGGGGCGATCCGGACCGCATCGAATACCTGCCCATCAGCGATTCCACCGTGCGGCTGTCGTCGCTGCGCTCGGGGCAGATCCAGATCGCCGAGCGGCTCACGCCGGCCGACCTGCCGCAGCTCGCCGGCGACGCGCGCGCGAAGATCGTGTCGGCGTCCGACCTCGGCTACCACTACATCCGCTACAACAGCGGCAACGGCGCGCGCGCCTCCACCTTCCGCGACGTGCGCGTGCGGCGCGCGGTGGACCTGGCGATCGACCGCAGGGTCCTGGTCAAGGCGCTCTTCAACGACCAGTACCTGGCCGGCAACCAGTTCGTCAATCCGAACAGCCGCTACTACGACAAGGCCCATCCGGTGCCCGCGCGCGACGTCGCCGCGGCGCGCCGGCTGCTGCAGGAGGCCGGCGTGCCGCGCCTGGCGTTCTCGCTGCTGGTGCCGCCCGAGCGCGAGCGCCAGGAGGCCGCGCAGATGATCCAGGCGATGCTGGCGGAGGCCGGCATCACCATGAAGATCGAGACCCAGGAAGACGCGGTCATGCTGCAGAACGCCCGCCGCGGCGACTTCGACGCGATCTTCAACTTCTGGAGCGGGCGCCCGCATCCGGACGGCAACATCTACGCGCACATCGCCTGCAGCGGGCCGCAGAACGACTCGAAGTTCTGCGACCCCGAGCTCGACAAGGTCATGGTGCAGGCCCGCGAGGCGACCAGCGACGGCGAGCGCGAGCGCCTCTACCGCCAGGTCAACGCGATACTGGCCACCGACTATCCGGTGTCGGTGCTGTGGCATCGCCGCACCTTCACCGGGCTGAGCACCAAGGTGTCGGGCTTCGTGCCGCACCCGGACAGCACCATCCGGGTCAAGGGCATCCGGCTCCAGCCCTAGGAACGCACGGCCATGAGATTCCTCCTGTTCATCGGCCGCCGCATCGCGCTGGCGCTGCCGACCGTGCTGATCCTGTCGACGTTGATCTTCCTGCTGCAGCGCATGCTGCCCGGCGACCCCGCGCTCGCGCTCGCCGGCGGCGAGGCGGTGGACGCGCGGATGCTCGACGAGATCCGCCACAAGTACGTCCTGGACCTGCCGGTCTACGTCCAGTACGGACGCTGGCTGGCCGGCGCGCTGCACGGCTACCTCGGCGTGTCCATGCGCAACGACATCGGCGTGAGCGAGCTGCTGGCCGGCAAGCTCGGCATCACGCTGCAGCTGGCGCTGGCGTCGATGGCGATCGCGCTGGCCATCGGCATTCCGCTGGGCATCGTCGCCGCCACGCGCAAGGGCCGGCTCGGCGACGCGGTGGCCAGCGGCCTCGCGCTGACCGGCATCTCGATCCCGCATTTCTGGCTGGGCATCCTGCTGGTGCTGGCGTTCTCGGTGCACCTGAACTGGTTTCCCGCGTCCGGCTACGTGCCGTTCCGCGAGGACCCGGTGCGCAGCGTGATGGGCTTCGTGCTGCCGTCGATCGTGCTGGGCACCGGCATCGCCGGCGTGCTGATGCGCCACATGCGCAGCGCCATGCTGGACGCGCTGCAGGCCGACTACGTCCGCACCGCGCGCGCCAAGGGGCTGAGCGAATGGCGCGTGGTGCTGCGCCACGCGCTGCGCAACGCGCTGATGCCGGTGGTGACGCTGGGCGCGATCGAGTTCGGGCAACTGCTGGCCGGCGCCGTGCTGACCGAGCAGGTGTTCTCGATCCCCGGCTTCGGCAAGCTGCTGGTGGACAGCGTGCTCAACCGCGACTACCAGGTGGTGCAGGGGCTGGTGCTGGTGTCCTCGGTCATGTTCATCGCCGCGAGCCTGCTCGCCGACGTCCTGTATTTCGTCATCAACCCGCGCCTGAGGACCTGACGATGCCGACCATCGCCCCGCAACTGCCGCGCCCGGCCGCGGCCCGCCGGAAAAGCCACCCGCAGAGCCGCCCGCAGAGCCGCCTGCGCTCGGCCGGCCGGCGCCTGCTGCGCAGGCCGTCGAGCGTGCTGGCCGGCGCCGCCATCCTGCTGTTCGTGCTGGCCGCCGTGCTGGCGCCGTTCCTGGCGCCCTACGATCCGCTGCAATCCGATTTCCTGATGATCCGCAAGGCGCCTTCCGCGCTGCACCTGCTCGGCACCGACGAGGTCGGGCGCGACGTGCTGTCGCGGCTGATCTGGGGCGCGCGCGCGTCGCTGCTGGCGGGCTTCCTGCCGGTGCTGGTGGCGTGCGCCGTGAGCGTGCCGCTGGGCGTGGCGTGCGGCTACGCGGGCGGCTGGCTCGACATGCTCGTGATGCGCGTGACCGACGCGATGCTGGCGGTGCCGTTCCTGATCGTGGCCATCGCGCTGGCCGCCTTTCTCGGGCCGGACCTGCGCAATTCGATCCTCGCCATCGGCGTGGCGGCGCTGCCCACGTTCCTGCGCCTGGCGCGCGCCGCGGCCATGACGATCCGCGCCGAGGACTACGTGGAGGCCGCGCGCGCCGTGGGCGCCTCGCCGCTGCGCATCGCGCTGCGCCACATCCTGCCCAACATGCTGCCGCCGCTGTTCGTGCAGGCCAGCATCACCGCCGCCGCGGCCGTCATCGCCGAGGCCTCGCTGTCGTTCCTCGGCCTCGGGCAGCAGCCGCCCGCGCCGTCGTGGGGCAGCACGCTCAACGCGGCCCAGCAGTACATGACCACGGCGCCGTGGATGGCGATCGCGCCGGGCGCCATGATTTTCGTGCTCGTCATCTCGCTGAACGTCTTCGGAGACGGGCTGCGCGACGCGCTGGACACCCGGCGCCGATGACTTCCAGATCCCCCTTACCAGAACGGAGAACCGAAATGCAGGCAACAGTCTGGACGCAGCCCGTCGCCACCCCGCAGGCGTGGCGCCGTGCCGACCTGATCGACAGCGAGAGCTGGCAGTGGTGGCTGAGCGGCGCGGAACAGGACGAGATCGCCGCGGCGCTGCGCCACGCGCAGGCCGGCGGCGTGCCGATGCTGCACTGGCAGCAGCGCGACTTCCCGCTCGGCGCGCTGCGCGAGCGGCTCGCCGCCCTCGCCGCCGAGGTGCGCGACGGCATGGGCATCGTGCTGCTGCGCGGCCTGGACATCGCCGGCTTCAGCGACGAAGAGGTCTGCATGATCTACTGGGGGATCGGCCTGTACCTGGGCGAGCCGCTCGGCCAGAACCCGAAGGGCGACCTGCTCGGCCACGTATTCGACCAGGGCCGCGAATACGGCCGCATCGACGTGCGCGGCTACGAGACCAGCGCCTACCTGCCGTTCCACACCGACCGCGCCGACCTGCTCGGCCTGATGTGCCTGCGCCAGGGCCTGTCGGGCGGGCGCAGCAGCTACGTCAGCGCGCTGTCGATCTACAACATCATCCTCGCCGAGCACCCGGAATACCTGGGCCTGCTCTACAACGGCTTCTACTACATCCGCCGCGAGGAGGCCCTCACCGGCAAGGGCGTGTCGGCGCTGCCGCTGCCCGTGTTCGGCCACGAGAACGGCGTGATCCGCTGCCGCTACATCCGCAACCAGATCAACGCCGGCGCCGAGAAGCGCGGCGTGCCGCTGACGCCGCTGGAGCGCGAGGCGCTCGACTTCTTCGATGCGCTGACGCAGCGCGAGGACCTGCGCGTCGACTTCACGATGGCGCCGGGCGACATCGCCTTCTGCAACAACCTGACCATGCTGCATTCCCGCACCGGCTTCGTCAACGGACCGGAGCGGCATCAGCAGCGCCACATGCTGCGGCTGTGGCTGCGTTTCCACCAGCCGTGGCCCATCTCCAGCCTGTTCGGCGAGGACGGCAACTACGTCCTGCACGAACGCGGCGCCGTGGTCTCGACACAGACCTGAGCGCGCGGCCGTCGTCCGACGGCGCAGACCGCTTCCCCGGCGCCGCGGG